>JAFADB010000084.1 GCA_023425225.1 Pseudomonadota bacterium | reverse complement strand
CGCGCGCCAGCCCGGCGCGCATGTTGGCGGTCTGCTGCCCGAAATAGCGCGGCACGTCTTCGAGGCGGGCGATGTAGGCCTCGAACTCGGCCGGGGTGCGCATCTGCCGCTGCGCCATGAAGCCCAGATTGGACCAGAACGAGGTGTCGGAATTGAACGGCATCTCGTACAGGCGCAGCCGTACCTCGGCGGCCAGGTTCTCCACCTGCGGGCGGTAGATGGCCAAGTTGATGCGGTTGTCCGGCGACAGCTGCCGCGCGTCGAGGGCGTCGAGCTGGCGCAGCACGTCCTCCCAGACCTTCAGCCGGGCGGCCTGCGCGGCCGGGCCGACGTCCGGCAGGCGCGGGTTGTCGCCGGTACTGTCGCTGTCCTCGTCGGCGGCGCCGGTCTCGGCCTGCCGCCAGGCCCATTCCTTCTCGTAGATGGCCTTGAAGCGCGCATCGGCGGCGCTCTCGACCGGCCCGGCGGAGGCGGCGGGCGGCGGCGTGGCGGCAGGGGCGGCGGCGAGGGTCATCGGCAGCGGGGACAGGGCAAGCGACAGGGCGAGGGCGAGCTTGGATCTCACGTCAGTGCGGACCGGCAGCGAAGGGAATCGGTGGATCGTCGCATTCCGACCCTGACAGCGCATCCCCCGGAAGTCCCTGGCATGCGGGCCGTGAATAATCCGTCAAATGTTATAACATTCCACATTCTGCACACTCCTTCCCTTGTCCTCCGATGCCACGTGTTCCCCTGCGCCCGCTTGCCGGCGCGATCCTCGCTGCCCTGTCCGCCGTCCCCGCCTGCCTGCAGGCGGCCACCCCCGAAACCCGCGAGCTGGACACGGTGGTGGTGACCGCCACCGCCACCGACCGGCTGGCCAGCGATGCGCCGGCCTCGGTCAGCGTGATCACCCGCGAGCAGCTGGACCTCAAGCCGGTGCTGGACCTGTCCGACGCGCTGCGCGGCACGCCCGGCATCACCGTGGCCGGGGTCGGTTTCGGCCGCCGCGGCATCCGCATCCGCGGCATGGACGCCGAGTACACCCTGGTGCTGCTGGACGGGCGCCGCGTCGACGCCGCCAGCGACGCCATCGCCCATGCCGACTTCGACCTGGGCTGGCTGCCGGCGGCGGCGATCGAGCGCATCGAGGTGGTGCGCGGGCCGATGTCCTCGCTGTACGGCTCCGAGGCGCTGGGCGGGGTGGTCAACGTCATCACCCGCAAGGCCACCGATGCCTGGCAGGGCAACCTGGTCTACAACGGCGGCACGGTGGAAGGCGGGCGCGGCGGCGGCGCGACGCAGGCCGGCCTCTACGCCGGCGGCGCGCTGGTGCCGGGTACGCTCGGGCTGAGCGTGTTCGGCGAGCACCGGCGCAAGGAAGCCACCGTCGATCCGACCGATCCGCGCCTGGACGAGCAGGAAGGCCGCCAGGCCAACACCGGCAACGCGGTGCTGACCTGGACCCCGAACGACGCCCAGCGCATCGACCTGAGCCACCTGCAGGGCCGCGAGAAGCGCTGGCGCAATGCGCTGCAGGCCGGCGCGGCGCCGTACGTCTACGAAACCGTCGACGACATCGAGCGCGCGCAGACCACGCTCTCGCACCGCGGCGAATGGAACTGGGGACAGACCCAGCTCAACGCCTACCACTCGACCCTGGACCGCGACAACCGCCGCTCGCGCGGCGAGGCCACCCGGCCGCAGCACCTGACCGACGACATCGTCGATGGCCGCGCCACCGTCGAGCTGGGCGGCCATCGCCTCAGCGCCGGCGGCGAATGGCGCCGCGAGCAGCTCGACGACAGCTCGGCCGCGCGCAGCGGCCACGTGCAGGCGATCCAGACGGCAGTGTTCGTGCAGGACGAGATCCAGCTGGGCGCGTCCGGGTCACTGGTGCTCGGCGACCGCGCCGACCACCACCCCGAGTTCGGCTGGCACCACAGCCCGCGCGCCTACACCGTGTGGCACCTCACCGACACGTTCACGCTCAAGGGCGGGGCCGGCAGCGGCTTCAAGGCGCCGAGCCTGAAGCAGCTCTCGCCGGAGTACTCGGCGGTCGGCGGCGGCGGGCAGTTCACCATCTACGGCAACCCCGCGCTCAAGCCGGAGCGCAACACCAGCTACGAGCTGGCCGCGGCCTGGGACGACGGCGACCGGTCGCTGCAGGCGGCGCTGTTCCAGAACGACCTGGAAGACCTGATCCAGACCACCTGCGTGGCCGCGTGCGGCATCCGCGGGCGCGAGGTGCGCAACTACACCAACGTCGCCAGGGCGCGCATCCGCGGCGCCGAGCTGTCCGGCACGCTGCCGCTGCCGGGCGGACTCAGGCTGGAAGCCAACTACAGCTGGCTGCAGCCGCGCGATCTGCAAACCGGGCGACCACTGAACGAGCGCCCGCGCCGCAGCGGTGCGGCCAACCTGCTGTGGCGCCGCGGCGGCTTCGAATCGTCGCTGCGCGGGGAGTACGTCGGGCCGCAGTACCAGCTTTCCGGCACCACCCAGGTGACGCTGCCCGACTACTGGCTGTGGTCGCTGGACACCCGCTACCGCATCACCCCGACGGT
>JAFADB010000015.1 GCA_023425225.1 Pseudomonadota bacterium | reverse complement strand
AGGTGGATTTCGGCCTGATGCTGGACCCGGCCGGCGCCTCGCTGGAGGTGCGCGCCTTCGCCGAGGTGCCGCTGGGCATCGCCATGCCGCCGGAGCACGTGCTGGCCACGCGCCGCGAGCTGCAGCTGGCCGAGACCCTCGAGCACGGCCTGCTGCTGCCGGATGCGCCGCTGATCGTGTCCGACCACGCCAAGGTGCTGTACCAGCGCCAGCACATCGACACCGCACGGCTGAGCCGCTGCAACGACGTGCGCGCCATGCGCGCGCTGATCCGCGACGGGGCCGGCGTGGGCCTGCTGTCGTGGCTGGACGCGGCCCCCGACGTGGCCGCCGGCCGCCTGGCCTTCGTGCCGCTGCGGGCCCAGCTCACCAAGCCGCTGACCCTGGCACTGTGCGTGGCGCCGCAACGCCAGCTCTCGCGCGCCGCGCAGATGGCGATCCAGGCGCTGGCGCCGGTGGTCGAGGGCGGTGTCGGCTGGGAACAATGGTCCGCGTGGACGCGCGAACGCCAAGGGGCCGTGCATCCAACCTGAGCCGCCGCGGCGCGCTTTCGCCCCCTCCCTTGCGCGCACGGCGCGCAGGGGAGGGCTGGGGAGGGGTGCTTTGGGCATGTCGCGATCGCCCCCGGGTCGGCAGCGATCGCAGTCCAGCGACCGGCAAGCACTCGTCCCCGCCCCTGCCCTGCAACGGACGAAACGACATTCCAAGTCGAGAGCATTGCGGCCGTGAAGAGCTGCCGCCTGGAGGGTGCCCGCGGCCCAGCGCGGGCGGGGGCGATCAGCGCGGCACCCGCCCCAGCTCGTAGGCCTGCAGGTGGCACCAGGCGATCGCCAGCCGGTCGGCGTCCAGGCCGGCCGCGCGTGCGCGCTCGAGCATGTCGCCGACGATCTGCGCGGCTTCCACCGGCTGGCCCGCCTGCAGGTCGCGCAGCATCGAGGCGGTCAGCTCCGAGCCGGCCTCGGTCAGCACCGCCAGCGCCCTGGCCTGCACCGCCTCGGGCAGGGGCTGGCCATCGGCCGCGGCGACCGCCACGCATTCGCGGTACAGGCCTTCCATCAGCGCCACACCGTAATCGGTGGCGACGATGCGCCCGACCGGCGCGCGCATCAGGCAGGTCCCGGCGGCCAGCGTGGTGAGGAAGGCGAACTTGATCCACTGCTCCAGGGCGATCTGCGGCGTGGCCAGGTGGTCGACGCCGGCCGTGCGGCAGGCGGCGGCGAAGGCGCGCACGCGCGCGCTGTCGCGCTCGCCCTCGCGCTCGCCGAAGGTGATCGAGGCCGCCTTGCCCAGGTGCAGGATCTCGCCCTGCGGCCCCTTGGTCGCGCTGATGAAGCACAACCCGCCGAGTACCCGCTCGCGGCCGAAGCGCGCGTCCAGCGCGGCGTAGTGGCGCAGCCCGTTGAGGATCGGCAGCACCGTGGTGTGCGGGCCGACCGCCGGTGCGACCGACGCGATCGCGCTGTCCAGGTCGTAGGCCTTGCAGCTGAGGATCACCAGGTCGAAGGGCCGGTCCGCGGCCAGCGCCGGCAGCGCGTCGGCGACCACGTGCGCCACCGGCAGCTCGGCATCGCCCAGCGGGCTGCGGATGCGCAGCCCGTCCAGGTCCAGCTGCACGGCGCGCGCCGGGCGTACCAGGAAGGTCACGTCGAGGCCGGCCTGCGCCAGGCGTCCGCCGAAGTAGCCGCCGGTTCCGCCGGCGCCGAGGATCAGGATGCGCATTGCGATGTCCGGATTCGTGGGGTGGCGGCCATGATCGCGTGGCGGGGGCCGGCCCGCCATCCGACGATGGTCAGCGCTTGACCAGCTCGACCCGGCGGTTGCGCGCCTTGCCGGCCTCGCTGCCGTTGTCGGCCACCGGGTCGCTGGCGCCGAAGCCGGCCGCCGACAGGCGCGCCGCGTCGATCCCCTGCGCGGTCACGGCGGCGGCCACGGCCCGGGCACGGCCCTCGGACAGGGCCTGGTTGTGCGCGGCGTTGCCGGTGTCGTCGGTGTAGCCGTTCACCGCCAGCTTCAGGCCCGGATCCTGTTCGAGCAGCTGCACCACCTGGGCGATCTGCGGCTGCGAGTCGGGCAGGATGTCGGTCCTGTCGGTGGCGAAGTTCACGTGCAGGGCGACCTTGCCGGCGGCGTCGATCTGGGCCTTCAGCTCGCTGGCGGGAATCAGCTGCGCGGTCTGCGCGAACGCCTTCTCCTTGCCGACGATGTACCAGCCCTCGGCCGAGTTGGTGACCAGCTGCAGCCAGACGTTGCCGTCGTCGCGATGGACCACGTAGGTGCGTGCCGGCTCGTTGTACACGTCGCCCAGGCCGGTGATGAAGCCCTGGGTGATCTCGTTGCCCCAGCCGTCGATCACCTGTCCGGGAATCCTCTCCTCGGAGACCTTCTGTCCGCCCATCTGCGAGACCAGCGCCTCGAAGTTCCTGGCCACCTCGTACTCGGACATGGCGTGGCCATCCTCGGGCACGAACTCGGTGAGCTGGAACCGGCCCTCCACCCATGCCGGCGCGCCCTTGACCCAGAAGGGAAAGCGGGCGAAC
>JAFADB010000012.1 GCA_023425225.1 Pseudomonadota bacterium | reverse complement strand
GCCCGCGCCGCCGACGCGGCCGAGGTGGCGCGGCTGTCGGCGCAGCTGGGCTACCCGGCCGAGGCGGCGGTGTTCGCCGCGCGCCTGCAGGCCATCGCCGCCTCGCCGCGGCATGCGGTGCTGGTGGCCGTCGATGCGGGTGACGAAACCCGGCTGCTGGGCATGGTCGGGGTCGAGCAGCGACTGATGATCGAGATCGGCGAGCGCGCCGAGATCGTGGCCATGGTGGTGGATGCAGCCGCCCGCCGCGGCGGCGTCGGCCGTGCGCTGATCCAGGCCGGCTGCGACTGGGCCCGGGCGCACGGCAGCGACGCGGTGTTCCTGCGTTCGAACGTGGTGCGGCCGGAGGCGCACGCCTTCTACCCGGCGCTGGGCTTCGAGCGCAGCAAGACCCAGCACGTGTACGTGAAGCGGCTGGACTAGCGGGTTCTCGGGTCGATCACCAGAACCGTCGTTCCCGCGCAAGCGCACTGTTGCCGAGGAAAGTTTCGTCGTTGCGACACCGGGTGCCTGGAATGCAAGGCTCCCGGCGTGCGAGGGCATCCTTGGAACTCGGGATCGAGGCGTGCGCGCCGAACTTCGGTTCTCGTCATCCCCGCGCAGGCGGGGATCCAGCGACTTTCGTGCAGATCGAGGCAACGTCCATGGACTCCCGCTTGCGCGGGAGCGACGGTCTCTATTTCCCCGGACAGTGCGCGCAGGTGGGAGCCCAGCGATCTTGGCGTTGAAATCAGCCAGCTACGGAATCTCACGGCAGCCCAAACTTTCAAGGTGCAGGCACTGGGTCTCCGCCTGCGCGGGGACGACGACTCACGTCGGTACTGCGATCCAAGTCCCGCCGTTGCCAAGTCCCGCCGTTGCGATGAGCTGTTGCGATGCCGTTACCGCACGCCTTATCGGCAACGCAGGAAAACGTCCCCCGGAGCAATTGATGCAGGCAACCGGGCGCGCGGAAGCAAGACGGCATTGCGGACAATGCGGAACCGCTCTGGCCGCTTCGGCGCGGCGCCGACAGCAGCCGCCGACAGCCGCCGCCGCCCCTCACCGGCAGCTGTCATCCCCCTCGGCCGACGGCGCCTTCATGCGATAGATGTCGAGTTTCCCCGCCCGTGGTGCCCGCGCCGAACCGCTGAGCAGCAGTTCGCCGGGCGCGCTGGTGTCGATGACCGGACCGCGCGTGTCGCCCTCGGCGCTGTTGAACGACAGCGCCAGCGGCTGCGCGTCGGCGTAGCGGCCCTGCCGGCACGGCGCGACCCACAGCCGCGAGCGGGCATCGGTGGCGCGTGCGAAGACCACGCCGCGTCCGTCCTGCAGCCACGCCGCCTCGGTCTCGTCGGCTTCGCTGTTGATGCCGGGCAGCGGCTGCGGATCGACGAAGGCGCGGCCGTCCCAGCGCGCCACCCACAGGTCGTGGCCGCCGGCGCCGCCGTGGCCATCGCTGGAGAACAGCAGCGCGCTGCCGTCGGTCGAGAGCGTGGGCGCGCGCTCGTCGCCGGCGCCGTTGACCGCCGCGCCCAGATTCTCCGCGGCCCCGAACGTGCCATCGACATTCACCGCGGCGCGATGGAGGTCGCGGCCACCGTGGCCGCCTTCACGACGCGAGGCGAAGTACAGCCAGCGCCCGTCGGCGCTGAAGAACGGATCGCTGTCCTCGGCCGGCCCATCCAGTGCCAGCGGTTGCGGGTCGGTCCAGCGCCCGTCGCGCAGGGTGGCCTGCCACAGCCGCCAGCCACCCTCGCGGTCGCTGCTCCAGACGATGCGGCGGCCATCCGGCGCCACCGTCGCGCGCGCCTCGTCGGCCGGCGTGGACACCACGCCCATGCCCTCGATGCCGAATTCGGCTAGCCCCATCGCCGCCGGCGCGCAGCACAGCGCAAGGGCGGCAAGCACCACGGGAACGGATCGACGCATGCGCGGCTCCTGCGAAAACGGGCGCACAGTGTAGAGGCCGCAGCGGCGGACGATCGCGCCCGCCGCCGCACGCGGGACGCGCGGTGCATCCACTCGGCCGTGTATCGGAGCCCCGTCACCGCTCGATGCGCAAGCCGGCGCATCTGTGTCGTGGCGGCGACCTGTCGCGGCGCGTTTGCCGCGGCGCACCAATTGCCCGGTGATGCCACGGCTTACACTTTGCCGGTCCGTTGCCATTGCGTGCCATGCACGCGCGGAGAAACCGCATGACCCGCTCGCGCTATGCCGTCTTCGGCCACCCGGTCGTCCATTCGCTGTCGCCGCAGATCCACGCCGCGTTCGCGCAGGACACCGGCATCGCCCTGGAATACACCGCCATCAATGCCTCGCCCGACGAGTTCCCCGAGGTGCTGGAACGTTTCGCCGCCGAGGGCGGCGTCGGCGGCAACGTCACCCTGCCGCACAAGGAGGCCGCCGTGGTGCTGTGCGCCACGCTCAGCGAGCGCGCGCGCCGCGCCGGCGCGGTCAACACCCTGCAGCGCACCGCCGAGGGCCGCTGGCACGGCGACAACACAGACGGCGCCGGATTGGTGCGCGACCTGACCGGCCGCCACCGCATGGACCTGCGTGGCCGCCGCGTGCTGCTGCTCGGCGCCGGCGGCGCCGCGCGCGGGGTGGCGCCGGCGCTGCTCGATGCCGGCGTGCAGCAGATGGTGGTGGTCAACCGCTCGCCCGGGCGCGCCGACGCGCTGGTCGATGCCCTGGGCGAACCGGCGCGCGTGATCGCCCGCTACTGGGACGGTCTGCGCGAGCTGGGCGACTTCGAGCTGATCGTCAATGCCACCGCCGCCGGGCGGGGCGTGGAGAGCGGCTTCTCGCTGCCGCTGTCGCTGGTCAACAGCATGACCACGGCGGTGGACCTGAACTACGGCGAGGCGGCGATCCCGTTCCTGGCGTGGGCACGCGCGGCGCAGTGCCGCAACCGCGCCGACGGGCTGGGCATGCTGGTGGAGCAGGCGGCCGAGAGCTTCGCGCTGTGGCACGGCGTGCGCCCGCAGACCGACCCGGTCTACGCCATGCTGCGCGAGCGCGACGCGCTGCTGGTCACCGCCGACTGACCCGGGCGAGGCGACCATGCCCGACGACAAGGTGGTGCTGCTGGCCCTGCTGAAGGATGCCGCCTGGCGCCTGCCGGTGCTGCTCGCGCTGGCCGCCGGGCTGGGCATGGCGATCGCCGCGCGCGGGCCGGCGCGCATCCGCCGCGCCGCCGCCATCGGCCTGGCGCTGTTGCTGCTGGCCGAGCTCGCCGGCGCGCTGGCGGGCCTGGTGCCGTTGTGGCTGCTGGGGCGGGGACGCTCGGGGCTGGAAATGATGTCCCTGGTGATGGGGCGGCTCGGGCTGGCGATCTCGCTGCTGCGCGCGGTGGGCTTTGTCGCGCTGGTGTGGGCGCTGGTGAAGGCGCTGCGTGCGGCGCCGGCCGATTGAGCGAGCGCCGATCCGGCCTTGCCTCGTGGGAGCGGTGAAGCCTTCCCGGGACGCCCATCGCGGCCGACGCCGCTCCGGGGGAACAGGGCGTCTCGGCCGCTGCGACCTGCCATGGGACAATGGCGCCCTGTATCGCAACGGGAACCAGGCAACGGGATGGAGAAGGTCGCACCACGGCGCGGGCTGGACGAGGCGCTGAAGGCCGCCATCCGCGAGGCGTACGCGCGCCTGCAGGCCAACACCCCCGGCTTTTCCACCCGCCGCTCGCAGAGCCAGATGATCGGCGTGGCCTCGCGCGCGCTGGCGCGGCCGGGCGGGGTGGGGGTGATCGAGGCGCCGACCGGCGTCGGCAAGAGCCTGGGCTACCTCACCGCCGCGGTGCCGATCGCGCTGGCGCACAAGAAGAAGCTGGTGATCAGCACCGGCACCGTGGCGCTGCAGTCGCAGCTGGTCGAGCGCGACATCCCGGCCTTCCTCAAGGCCACCGGCATCGAGGCCACGGTGGCGCTGGCCAAGGGCCGCACCCGCTACCTGTGCACCCGCAACGCCGCCGAACTGCACGGCGAGACCCGCCAGGACAGCATGTTCGAGGACGAGCAGGTGCTGTACGAGCGCCCGCTCAGCGCGGCCGACGCCGAGCTCGCCCGGCGCCTGGCCAAGGCCTTCGCCGACGGCGCCTGGAACGGCGACCTCGACCTCGCCCCCGAGCCGGTGTCGCCGCCGCTGCGCATGCGCATCACCACCCCGGCCTCCGGCTGCGCCGGGCGGCGCTGCTCGCACGCCATGCAGTGCCCGGTGCTGAAGGCGCGCAACGAGGTGCGCGAGGCGCAGGTCGTGGTCACCAACCACGCGCTGCTGCTGTCGGCGCTGTCGCTGGGCGATGCCGACAACGGCCAGCCGCTGATCGCGGCGCCGGCGGACATGCTGCTGGTGCTGGACGAGGGTCACCACGTCGGCGGCGTGGCGATCGACCAGGGCGCGGCCAACCTGCCGCTGGAGGAGATGGCGCGGCGCACCGGGCGGCTGCAGATCCTGATCGCCGCCGCCTATCGCGCGGTGGACAAGGACAAGATCGGCACCCTGCTGCCGAACGAGGCGATCGAGCTGGCCGCGCAGGTGGCCAAGCTGCTCAAGGCCTTCCATGCCGAGGTGGTGCGCGCGTGGACCCCGGACCCGGGCGAGCGCGACCCGCAGTGGCGCGCGCCCAATGGCCGGCTGCCGCAGGACTGGCGCCCGGCGATCGAGGAACTGGGCGAGCAGACCCGCGCGCTGTACAACTGGGTGCACGCCGCGCAGGGACTGGTGGCCAAGGGCAAGCCGGAGGACAGCGCCCGCGAGCGGCTGCAGCGCAGCGTCGGCATGGCGCTGGAGATGGTCGAGCAGCAGCACGCGCTGTGGAGCGGCTGGCGCCGCGAGGACAGCGAAGGCCAGCCGCCGATGGCGCGCTGGATCACCCTCACCCGCGACGGCGACCTGGTCTGCCACTGCTCGCCGGTCTCGGCCGCGCAGGTGTTGCGCAAGCTGCTGTGGCAACAGGTGGATGCGGTGGTGATGACCTCGGCCACGCTCACCGGCGGCGGCGACTTCCAGTCGCTGGCGATCGACGCCGGCCTGCCCGACGACGCCGAGATGGTCTCGCTGCCCTCGCCGTTCGATCTGCCCAACCAGGCCGAGCTGGTGGTGCCGAAGTTCCCGGCCACCCCGGACGACCGCGAGGGCCATCCGAAGGAGGTCGCGCGCTGGCTGGTGAAGGAACTGGACTGGGGCCGTGGCAGCATCGTGCTGTTCACCTCGCGCTGGAAGATGGAGAAGGTCGCCGACCTGCTGCCGCTGGCGCAGCGCAACCGCGTGCTGGTGCAGGGCGAGGGCAACAAGAGCCAGCTGATCGCCGAGCACCTGCGCCGCACCGGCGCCGGCGAAGGCTCGGTGCTGTTCGGCCTGAACTCGTTCGGCGAGGGCCTGGACCTGCCCGGCGAGGCCTGCACCACCGTGGTCATCACCCAGGTGCCGTTCGCGGTGCCGACCGACCCGCAGACCGCGACCCTGGGCGAATGGCTGGAGAGCCGCGGGCAGAACCCGTTCAACCTGATCGCGGTGCCGCACGCGCTGCGCACGCTGACCCAGTTCGCCGGCCGCCTGATCCGCACCTCGTCCGACCGCGGCCG
>JAFADB010000009.1 GCA_023425225.1 Pseudomonadota bacterium | reverse complement strand
AGAAAACCCGGAAGAAATCCGCATGAACAGATGGCTCGCAACACTCGCCTTGCTGTTGGGCGTACTGATCCAGCCCACCACCAGCCACGCCGAATCACCCTCCGTCCCGGACCGCCCGGCGACGGACAGCCCGAGCTGGCTGGTGACAGACGTGACCGTCATCCCGCTCGTAGGCGCCGTGCAACGGATACCCGGTCAGGACGTGCTCATCCGCGATGGACGCATCGTGCGGATCGAGGACCATGCAGCAGCGAACGGGACGCACGATGCGACGCCGATCGACAGCCGCGGGAAATTCCTGGTGCCGGGCTTCGTGGATGCGCATGCGCACCTGGCCACGGATGCCGACCTGGGCGAAGGCGAAACCCGCCGCGACCTTCCGACTACGCCCGCGGACGCGCACGCCTACGATCGGCTGGTCCTGCTGATGTACCTGCGGGCCGGCGTCACCGGCGTGGCCAATCTCGGCGGATCGGAAGGCAACGACAGGCACCTGCTCTGGCTCCGCGACGAAATCTCCAATGGCCGCATGCCGGGTCCGACCCTGTATGTGGGCAAGCGGATCAATGGCCAGTGGAAGGACGTTTCCGCGGACCGCTCGGATGTGCCGGCCTCGTCCGTCGAGCATCCGACGACGGCGCGGGACGCCAGGAAGGCCGTGCGCAAAGCCAAGGCGTTGGGCTACGACTTCATAAAGCCGTACCAGCACCTCAATCGCGAGGCGTACCCTGCCGTCGTACGGGAAGCCCGGCGGCTCGGCTTCATGACCACCGGACACCTGCCGGAGCTGGGGTGCGCGGTCTGCGTGGACCAGGCCACCGCCTTCGCCGTGCCGATGGACAACATCGCGCACAGCGAGGAACTGAGCCGGTACGGACTGGCGTACCAGCTCTCACCCGGCGGCATCGAGACGCTGGTGGCGCAGGTTGCCAGCAGCGGCATTTCCGTAACGCCGACCCTGGTCACGCAGAAGGCGATCGTCAGCATGTACGCCGACCGCGAGGTGATGCAGCCCCCGGCCGGATGGGCGGCCCTCGTGGATCCCGTCACCCGGCGCGAATGGAGCAGCCCGCGCAACCGCTACCTGAGCGCCGAGTTCCGCGCGCAAACCGGCGCCGAGCTGTTTCCGGCGATGTACGACTTCTCCCGCCTGCTGACCCGCGAACTGTGGAAGAGGGGCGTGCCGCTGACGGTCGGCACGGATGCGCCGATGCCGGGGCTCGCGTTCGGCATCTCCGTCCAGCAGGAGATGCTCGAGCTCGGCAAGCTGGGAATTCCGGCCGCCGACGTCCTGAAGGCGGCATCGACGAACGCGGACGCGCTGTTCCGCCCCGATCGCCAGCCGCAGGGCATCCGCGTCGGAGCGGTGGCGAACATCGTGATGCTCGATGCCGACCCGCTGGAAGACATCCACAACATCTCATCCATCGCCGGCGTCTTCGCCAACGGCCACTGGCTGACGACCCGCCAGTTGGACGCATTGCTGTCGAACGAACTGGAACGCGTCAGGCGCCTCTATGGTGGCAGTCCCGATGCCGGGAACTGACGCCGCGCACGAGAGATCGCCCCGCTCGCGGCGAACCGTTACGCAGCTTCCGGCCGCTGCTGCGCCGTCCGGCCCGGCGCCGTCGCGGACGGCCATCCATCGCACAGCTCCACCGAGAATGCCTTGGATGGACGGCGGCCGGCATGTCGCAGCACAGCCACGCCGCCGGGTTTCAGGATGCCTCGCCAGGGCGGGGCAACTGAGACTGCAACTTCGGCAACGCTCCGCGCCGCGCCAGCCAATGCCTGGGCGCAAACCCTGTGAGGTGGCGGAAGCTGCGGGTGAAATGCGCCTGGTCGGCGAAACCGGCATCGGCGGCTATTTCCACCAGCGGGCGGCTGTCCGAAATCCGCGCCAGCGCCTGCAACAGGCGGATGCGCACGCGGTAGGCAGCGGCGGTGACGCCGTACGCGCGGCGGAAACCGCGACTGACGGTTTCCGGCCGCATGCCGATGTCCGCCGCCCATTCCTCGAGGACCAGGTTCGGATCTTCCCGAATGTCCATCGCCAGCAGGTCCGGCCAGTCCAGGCGGACCCTGGATGCATCGACCGGCCGAAACTGGCGCCTGAGCAAGTCCGCCGCTTGATCGACGTCGCGCTCGGCGGCCCTGGCGACCGCATCGGCGTCGAGGACGCGCCCCATCGGCACAACCTCATCACCGTTCCACGGAAGCACGAGCACCTCGGCGCCCGAGCCGGCCACGTGGTCCAGGTGCGATTCGTATGCGCCATGCAGGACGACATCGCCGGCGGTGACGTGTATTCGCCCGCGATCACCGGCCTCGATGTAGCTCCCGCTCAGTACAAGTGCCGCGAAGCCGCAATCGTGACGATGGCGCGCGAGCCGCTCGCCGGGGGAGTGGCGCAAGCGTCCGGGCAGGGTGTCGGCGATGCATTCGCAGGCCATGGCGGTACGGCGATCCGGGAGTGGAGCGGGTCAAATAGATTCAAGCAAACGCCGGAGCACGGGTCCATTCTGGCGCGGACAAGGTGGACTCCGGCAATTCCTGGATGACCTCGTCACGAAGCACCAAGACTAGCGGATATGAAGAGGCCTGTGCGAATGAGTCGAGAGCTGGACGATCTGAATGGGGCGCTGCGCATCCTGGACGCGCTGGACACGCAACGAAGGCGGATTCACGAAGAGGTATGGCAGTTGCTCGGACGGGCAACCCCGGAGATCAGATCCCTCATCCTGCGGACGGGCCTGGACGAGCAGGGCGCCGCCCACTGGGCCTGTTGCCGCAACCCGGCACTCGGAAACGCATCGCCGGCCTACCGCCTGCTTTCCGGACAGGGCCACGAGGTCATCGCACTGGTGTTGAGGGTATCGCAGGGAATCAATCTCGCACCGCGCCGCGTGGGCCACACCGCACCGGCCACCGCGAACCGATCGGCCGCGGACCCGAAGTGTCATGCCGCCCCCAGCCGCGCCCTGCCGCGGCACCAGCATGGGCGGGCCTGCAGGTTCAACGGCCGGGCGTGAATCCGGGGAAATGGTGAGGATGCGTCCCTGGAGTCGGATAGTCATGCATGCGGACCATGATTCGTTCGCGGGGCGATCTTCCGCTGGCAGCTGCTTTCTTGGCGCGCCGTCGAAGACTCTATCCAATCCAACATCACCTGGACGTCGATCAACAGCTCATCGGGACCTGGAGGCCATATCGAGGGCTTCGTCAGTCAAGAGTGCTCGAAGGCAAGGTGTTGGGTCATCATCCCGTCGAACACGCTGTAATCTTCTGCCGAAACGGCATGGCGACGAGACGCCGAGGAAACGATCAATAGGATGATTGGACCGCCCAGATTTTTGTAGACACTCACGAGCCGCTTTGCGCGTAGCGCCGTTCAAACTCTACCGGTGACAGGTCGCCGGCGAAACTATGCCGGCGAATCGGGTTGTAGAACATCTCGATGTAAT
>JAFADB010000339.1 GCA_023425225.1 Pseudomonadota bacterium | reverse complement strand
TCGCGCGAGACGCTGTAGGGCACCTTGAGCTCGTAGCGGCCATCGGGCAGGAAGCGGCCCTGCTGCTTGGAATGCCAGTGCTCGTCGGCCACCCAGCGCGCCGCCTTGGGGCTGAACACGATCGTCGCCCAGCCCTTGGGCGGGCCGGAGAAGATGCCGTAGCTGGCGGCCAGCTGGTCGTCGAGCTCGCTGTCGGGCACGTCGCGTGCCGGCTGGTCGACGATGCGCGCCTGGTTGATGCGGTCCACCGCGAAGCTGCGCACCGCCTCGCGGCCGTGGTCCCAGGCGTCCAGGTACCAGTTGTCGCGGTAGTGGGTAATGCGCTGCGGGGAGACCGTGCGCTTGGTCGCCTCGTCGGTGGAGCGCGCGCGGTACTCGAAGGACAGCTGCTTGCGTTCCAGCACCGCCGAGGCCACCGAGCGGAAGCTGGCCTCGTCGAGCCGGCGGCCGCGGTGCGGGATCACCCGCACCCGCTCCACCGGCCAGCGCGACACGCCGGCCTGTGCCGCCAGCAGGCCCTCGATGCGCTGCTGCAGCGGCGCCAGCACCGTGGACAGCACGCCGCCGCCGGTGCGCGCCAGCAGCTGCTGCGAGGCCAGCAAGGCATGCAGCTCCTCCGAGCTGAGCCACAGCCCGGGCAGTTCGAAGCGGTCGTTCTCGCCGGAGCGGTAGCGGAAGCCGGCCTCGCCGTCGCCTTCCACCGGCGCCATCAGCGCATCGCGCAGGAACGCCAGGTCGCGGTAAACGGTGGCCCGCGAACAGCCCAGTTCCTCCTGCAGTCGCGCCACCGTCACCGGATAGCGCGCCGACTTGAGGGTGCGATGCAGCGCGTTGATGCGTTCGTATCGGTCCATGGGCCGATTATGGCGCGGTTTTGCGCCCAGTTTGACGGCGGTCTCGCCGCCGGCCGGCCGCCGCTGGCAGAATCGGCGCGGGGAAACATCCGTGTCCAGTGGGGAGCAACCATGTCCAGTCATCGTCCGCAGCGGGGCCTTCGCCCTGCCCGCCTCCGCGCCTGCGCCCGGCGCCTGCCATGAACCTTCCGATCCTGCGTGCCGCCTGCCAGGCGCTGGGCGGCATCGGCCTGGGCCTGTCGCTGTGGATGGGCCTGAGCAGCGGCCTGCTCCTCACCCGCGGCATCGTGCCGTCGCAGCTGCGGGCGTTCCCGCTGGTGACGCTGGCGCTGGCGCTGGCGCTGGTGCTGACCGCCGCCGCCTTCGTCGCCGTGCCCACCACCGTGGACGGCCTGGCGCGGATATGGAAACCGCGCACGCGCATCCTGCTGCTGGCCTGCCTGGCGTGTACCGCCGCGCTGCTGGCGCTGGTGACGATGCCGCGACCGGATCCGGGCTGGATCGCCGTCGCCGGCCTGCTGGCATGCCTGTCCGCATTCGCCGCGATCGCCGCCCTGGCCGTGTCCTGCCACGACGGCCCCGGCTCGCTGGGCAACGCACTGCCGACGCAGCTGGCGCTGGCCCTGCTCGGCGGTGCCGCCTGGCTCATGGTGCTGATGGGCGAGTTCTGGGCCGGGCCGATGTCCGCCGGCATGGCGCTGCCGCTGCTGATGCTGGCGCTGCTGGCCACCATCACAGTCGCCACGCCCTGGTGGCCCGGCGGCGGGCTGCGCCACCGGGAGGGCCAGACCGCACGCTGGACGATACTGGCGCTGCTGCTGCCGGTGCCACTGCTGGCCATCGTTGCCGCCGGCGCCTGGCCGGGCCTGGGGCGGCCGGCCTATGGGCTGGCCGCGGCCGCCATCACCGCGGCGCTGGTGCTGGAGCGGCTGCTGGAACGTGCGCCGGCGCAGCTGCCTGGCCGCCTGGCACCGCACGGCGAATAAACTGCGCAATACCGCGGAACGTCGCTGAAGCCGTTCATCGGCAGCCTTCGGATATCATGAAAGCGGTTCCAGTTCCGCCCCCTCCCCCCAACTCAAGAGTCATGTCCATGCAGCGCCGCGCTTCCCTGTTGGCCCTTTCCCTGTTCTGTTCCACCGCCGCCTGGGCACAGGAACCGCAAATACCGACCGACCCGGCCGCCGCGATCACCCCCTCGCCCTGGTCGGGCAGCGGCGGCGAACTGGGTTTCGCCTCGGCCCACGGCAACAGCACCACCGAGAGCCTCAACGCCAAGCTGCGCGGGCGCTATACCGATGGCGACTGGATCCACAGCCTGGACCTGACCGGCCTGCGTTCCAGCGCCACCTATACCCGCACCAACGACGACGGCAGCATCGACCGCTACAGCCAGACCACCTCCAACCGCTACACCGGCGCGGCCGGCAGCGCGCTGCAGCTGGGCGAGCACCGCCAGCTGACCGCCACGCTGCGCTACGAGCGCGACGACTTCGCCACCTATGACCGCGTCACCACCTTCGGCCTGGGCTACGGCACGCGGCTGATCGATGGCGAGAAGATCTACCTGGACGCGCAGATCGGCCCCGGCGTGCGCCGCGCGCACGACACCATCGAGCAGCGCAACGAGAGCGGCCTGATCGGCCGCGGGCTATTCGACTTCAAGTACGCGATCACCGGCAACACCGATCTGCTCAACACGCTGCTGGTGGAATCGGGCGAGTACAACACCTTCGCGCAGAACGACCTGGGCGTGTCGGTGGCGATGAACAACCATTTCGCGCTCAAGGCGGCCTGGCAGATGCGCCACAACAGCCAGGTCAGCGACAGCAGCAAGAACACCGACACGCTGACCACGGTGAACCTGGTCTACACCTTCAAGTGAGGCCTGCTTGCGGGTGAGCCCGCGCCCGGCGCGGGCGCTCGCCGCGGAAGAGCGATGGTGGCAGCCGCCCGCGCCGCGGTCTCTGCCGCTCGCCCGATCCGCGCCGCTGGCCTGCAGCGCTGCCGCAGGCTGGCGCATCCCCGGTGACCGGACAGCGCCGCCAAAGCCAAGCCGGTCACCGCGCACGGCGCCGGCCCGCCGTCTAGGGCGTGTCCAGGCGCCCGGCCGCCAGCAGCTCGCCGGCCCCGGCGGCCAGCAGCTTCGCCGCCACCTGCCGGCCCAGCGCATCCGGATCGGTGGCCGGACCTTCGCCCTGTGCGCGCACCAGACGGCCATCGGCCACCCCGCCGACCAGCCCCTGCAACAGCAGCCGCTCGCCCTGCAGCTGCGCGAACGCGGCCACCGGCACATGGCAGCTGCCGTCCAGGGTGCGGTTCATCGCCCGCTCGGCTTCCACGCAGCAGCGCGTCGGCGCATCGTCCAGGGCCTGCAGCGTCTCCCGCACCCGGGCTTCGTCGTGGCGGCATTCCACCGCGACCGCTGCCTGTGCCGGCGCCGGCAGCCAGTCCGGCGTGGTCAGCCGCGCGGTGATGCGCGATTCCAACCCGAGCCGCTGCAGGCCGGCGCAGGCCAGCACGATGGCGTCGTAGTCGCCGTTGTCCAGCTTGGCCAGCCGCGTGTTGACGTTGCCGCGCAGGTCCAGCAACTGCAGGTCCGGGCGCCGCGCGCGCAGCTGCGCCTGCCGCCGCAGCGACGAGGTGCCCACGCGCGCGCCGGACGGCAGCGCCTGCAGCGTCGGGTGGAGGTTGCAGACGAAGGCGTCGGCCGGGTCGGCGCGGACGAGGATGGCCGGCAGCGCGAACGGCGGATCGAGCTCCATCGGCACGTCCTTGAGCGAATGCACCGCGCAGTCGGCCTCGCCGCGCAGCATCGCCAGTTCCAGTTCCTTGAGGAACAGGCCCTTGCCGCCGATGGCCGCCAGCGAGCGGTCCAGCACCTCGTCGCCGCGCGTGCTCATCGGCACCAGCGTCACCTCCAGCCCGGGCCAGGCCTGGCGCAAGCGGGCGGCGACATGCTCGCTCTGCCACAGGGCGAGCGGACTCTTGCGGGTGGCGATGCGCAGGGTTTTCATCCGCGCATTATCGCGGAATGCGGCTTTGCGGGCGCACGCGCCGGCCTGGCTAGAGATGACGCAGCTGCTGGCGCAGCGTGCTGACGCAGCGCCGGCTCACCTCCAGCGGCTCGCCGCCGTGGCGCAGCACCGCGTGCACCTGGCCATCGCTGCCGCGCTTGAGCTCGCCCAGCTCCTCGCGCGCCACCAGGCAGTTGCGGTGGATGCGGATCAGCCGCTGCGGGAACTCCTCCTCCAGCGAGCGCAGCGATTCCTCGATCAGGTCCTGGCCGCGCGCGTGGTGCACCACCACGTACTTCTCCTCGGCCTGCAGGTAGCGGATGTCCTCCACCGGGATCAGCCGCAGGCTGCCGCGCAGGCGTGCGCACAGGTGGGTGCGCGCGCGGGTGGCGGGCACGGCGGGACTGGCGGTGCGGCCGGCCAGGAAGGTGCGCGCGCGCTGCAGCGCGGCGGCCAGCCGCTCGGGTCGCACCGGCTTCATCAGGTAGTCGATGGCGGCCGCGTCGAACGCGGACAGGGCGTGGTCGTCGTAGGCGGTGCAGAACACCACCGCCGGGCGCGCCTCGAAGGTGGACAGGTGGCGCGCGGCCTCCAGCCCGTCCATGCCGGGCATGGCGATGTCCAGCAGCACCAGCTCGGCATTGCGTTCGGCGCAGGCGTGCAGCGCCTCCATGCCGTTGCCGGCCTCGGCCACGATCTCCACCCCCGGGTCCTCGGCCAGCAATGCGCGCAGGCGCTCGCGCGCCAGCGGCTCGTCGTCGGCGATCATCACTCTCACAGGCGTTCCCCTTTCACATGCCCCTCCCCTCGCTTCAGCGGCAGGGTGATGTCGCAGGCATAGTAGCCGTCGCTCCAGCCGCCCGTCATCTTCGCGCCGGTGCCGAAGCGGTAGGCGAGCCGGTCGGCGATGCTGCGCTGGGCGTGGCCGGCGCCGTTGGACAGCGGCGCTCCGTGGGCCGGTGCCGGTGCGGGATTGACGATGCGCAGGTGCAGCCGGTCGTCCTCGCAGCGGAGCGTCAGCTCGATGGTGCCGCCTTCGGGCATGCGCGAGAGGCCGTGCAGCACCGCGTTCTCCACCAGCGGCTGTAGCACCAGGCGCGGCATCGGCAACGACCACGGCAGCGGTTCCTCGCGCTGCCAGCGCACCTGCAGGCGCTCCCCCAGGCGCAGCGATTCGATCGACAGGTAGCGCTCGGCCAGTTCGCATTCGCCGCGCAGGGTCGAGTCGCTGTCGGCCCCGAGCGCGGCGCGGAACAGGTCCGACAGGTCCAGCACCGCGCGCTCGGCCACCGCCGGGTCGCGGCGCAGCAGCCCGGCGATCAGGTTCATGCTGTTGAACAGGAAGTGCGGGCGGATGCGCGCCTGCAGCGCGTCTGCTTGCGCGCGCGCGTTGGCCTGCGTCTGCGCCGCCCAGCGGTCGCTGACGTAGAAGTAGCGCAGCGCCAGCGCGACCATCAGCATGGTGGTGGCGGCGCTGCCCAGCACGAAGCGCCAGAAGCCGGTGCCCTGGTCGGACAGCTGGCCGATCACCGCGTACAGCGCATGCACGATGCCGGCACCGGCCAGCGCGACCA
Organism: Pseudomonadota bacterium; assembly: GCA_023425225.1. Classification (GTDB taxonomy): domain Bacteria; phylum Pseudomonadota; class Gammaproteobacteria; order Xanthomonadales; family Xanthomonadaceae; genus MMGLT7. The sequence goes on along the minus strand of JAFADB010000339.1, from coordinate 8,742 downwards.
CGCCGGCGCCGGCGACGGCCAGCACCGCCCCCAGCGTTTGCGGCAGCCGCGACAACGGCACGCGCAGCAGGCACAGCAGCACCGTCACCGCCAGCGCCAGCCACAGCGAGAAACCGCTGGCCGAGACGAACCGCGCCAGGCTCCAGCCGCGGCTGCCGTCGGGCACCAGCGCGACGATGACCACCACCAGCTCGGCCAGCCCCAGCATCGCGGCGATGCGCGGCCAGCGGCACAGGTCGGGCAGCCAGGGCGCCTCGCCGAACGGCTCGCTCATGGTCGCCTAGCCGGCGGAAAAGCGCCGGTCCATCCAGCCACGCAGGGCGTCGATCTCCTCGGCGCAGACCTGGTGGCCCATCGGATAGCCGTGCCACTGCACGTCGAAGCCCAGCGCACGCAGCGCCGCGGCGCTGGCCTCGCCATAGGCCAGCGGCACCACCGGATCGGCAAGGCCATGGGCCATGAACACCGGCTGCGATGCCGCCGCGGTCTGCAGGTGGTCGCCGGCGTGGGCGGCATCGGGCAGGTAGGTGGACAGCGCGATCAGGCCGGCCAGCGGCTGCGCCTGGCGCAGGCCGGCGGCCAGGGTGATCGTCCCGCCCTGCGAGAAGCCGGCCAGCAGCACGTGGTCGGCGGCGATGCCGCGCTCGTGCTCGCGCCGGATCAGCGCCTGCACGTGGGCGATGGATTCCTCCACGCCTTCCGCATCGGCACGCGAGGCGAAGTCCAGCCCGGCGATGTCGTACCAGCCGCGCATGCGCATGCCGTTGTTGATGGTGATCGGGCGTACCGGTGCGTGCGGGAACACGAAGCGCAGTGCCGGCCACTGCGGCCGCACCAGCTCCGGCACCAGCGGCGCGAAATCGTGGCCGTCGGCGCCCAGGCCATGCAGCCACAGCACCGACCATTGCGGCTGCGCGCCGGTCTCGCGTTCCAAGGTTTCCAGCATCGGCAGCTCTCCCCAAGCATCGACGCCGCGCATTATGCCTGCACGGCGTGGCGTTTCAGCCGGCCGGCGGCGTCTGCGCCAGCGCCTCGCGGCGCAGCTGCGCCGCGCGCACCAGCACCGTCGGCGGCCGCGTCTCCTCGGGGATGCTCAGGAAGCGGTGCCGCTGCAGCCACTGTCCGGGCACGCGCGAGGAGGTCAGCGCCACCACCGGCACCGCCAGCACCATGCCCAGCACCACCGGCGACATCCAGGCCGCCAGCGGCGGCGACACCGCCAGCGCGATGGCGCCGATCATCGCCCCGAACACGCTCAGTCCGCCGTAGCTCTTGAGCAGCGCGATCCAGGAAATGCGGCCGTCGTCGCGCTGCTGCGCGTCCCAGCCCGAGTCGCGCCCGGCCAGCACCTCGGCCACGCCGCGCGACTGCACGTACATCACCACCGGCGCCATCAGCGCCGCCAGCAGCGTCTCCAGCAGCATGCTCAGGAACGCGCGCACCGCGCCGCCGCAGCCGCGGCGCTCGTCGTCGTCCAGCAGCATGGTCAGGTAGCCGAGGAACTTGGGCGCCAGCAGCACCGCCATGCTGGCCACGAACAGCCACAGCACCCGCACCTCGTCCTGACGGTGCCAGTAGTGCGCCGGCGAGAACGGCAGGTGCACCAGCTCCACCAGGTCCGGCGCGTTCTGCTGCAGCGGGATGGCGATGCCGATCAGCATCATCATCGCCCACATCGGCGAGGTGAAGTAATGGGCGATGCCGACCAGCATGTGCACGCGGCTGATCCAGTGCAGGCCGCGGCTGCCGACCACCTTGGCGTGCTGCAGGTTGCCCTGGCACCAGCGGCGGTCGCGCACCAGCAGGTCGGTGAGCGTGGGCGGGCCTTCCTCGTAGCTGCCCTGCAGGTAGGGCACCATGTGGATCGCCCAGCCGCCGCGGCGCATCAGCGCGGCCTCGACGAAATCGTGGCTGAGCACGTGGCCGCCGAACGGCTTGCGCCCGGGCAGCGCCGGCAAGCCCGCCTGCTCGGCGAAGGCGCGGGTGCGGATCACCGCGTTGTGGCCCCAGTAGTTGCTCTCCGAGCCCTGCCACCAGGCCACGCCGTAGCCGATCACCGGCCCGTACACGCGGCCGCCGAACTGCTGCATGCGCGCGAACAGGGTGTTGCCGCCGACCACCTCGGGCAGGGTCTGGATCAGACCGACGTCGGGGTTCTCCTCCATGCCGGCGACCAGCCGCACGATGGTGTCGCCGGTCATCAGGCTGTCGGCGTCCAGGATCAGCATCTGCGGGTAGGCGCCGCCGAAGCGCCGTACCCAGTCGGCGATGTTGCCGGCCTTGCGCCCGCTGTTGTCGGCGCGGCGGCGGTAGAAGATGCGCCCCTGCCCGCCGGTGCGCTCGCACAGCTGCGCGTAGACCTGCTCCTCGGCGTGGCCGATGGCGTCCCTGGTGGTGTCGCTGAGCACGAAGAAGTCGAACCGGTCCAGCTGTCCGGTGGCCTCCACCGATTCGTAGATCGCCTGCAGCCCGGCCATCATCCGCCGCGGGTCCTCGTTGTAGGTCGGCATCAGCAGCGCGGTACGGCTGTGCAGGACCGGCAGCGGCGCGTCCGGGTCGATGCCCAGCTTGCGCCCGGCGCCGAACAGCACCGACAGGAAACCGGCCAGCGCGCTCAGGAACGAGAACGCGATCCAGCCGAACAGCAGCACGAACAGCACCAGCAGGCATGCCTCCAGCACGCTGGTGCCGTCGATCTGCAGCACCCCCCACATCAGCCAGGCGGCGGTGGCGGTCATGGCGGCGGTGCCGCCGAACAGGTAGGCACGGCGCAGCAGCATCCCGCCCGGTTCGGTGCGCTGCCGGCGCTGCCGCAGCTGCCCCTGGTGCAGGGCCTGCTCGGGCATCGCCAGGGGGGACTCGGACGGCAGCACCGCCAGTCCGGCATCGCGGACCGGCGATACGGTGCGAACTGCCGCGGTCATGCGCGCGGCGCCTCTCGGGCCTGGATGGGCGGTGGTGCCTCGACGCGGACGGGGTCGGGCGATCGCTTCACGGCGCGGGGGGACGGGGACATCCATTGCCGATGGTGCGGCGCCGGGCCCCGGATTTCACCGTTATTGCATGCAAACACACACACTCCTGGCTGCGACATAGTGGCAGGCGGAGTCTAGAGCCAAACAGGTAAGAAAGACGCAAAGCGGCCGCCTGCGCGCCCCGGAAGCGGGAAACCGATCAAGTCGGGCGCGAGCGCTGCTGGCCCGATTCGATGTGGCTCCAGACGCTGCGGGCCAGCCAGGCGGCCTGTTCCCAGGGCACGCGCGGGAGCGGGTGCATGGTCTCGAAGCGCGGCTTGAACAGGCTCAGGCGGATGTCCCCGTCCAGGTCCGGATAGGCCAGCAGCGCATCGCAGGACGCCTTGATGATGGGCACGTAGTCGCCGAAGGAATGCCCGGCCAACTCGGCGCTGGCACTGCGGTCGCGCCAGTAGGCGATTTCCGAATCGACGTTGACGATCAGCGACTTGTCGCTCATGCGCGGCCTCCGCACACGGGCGTATGGGCGCATGCCGGATGGATCATTGGTGCTGTCGCGAACATGGGAGCCTCCCTTGGGCAAGCGTGCATTGTCCATGCCACCGCGATGAACCGACCGTCAAGGAAGCGCCGCTCCGGCAACCGCGATCTGACGGCGGGCTTAACCGTTCATGGCCGGTTCGTGGCCGCGCGCCTGCCGGCCCGGCGTCCCGCGGCGGCCGCAGCCGCCGCTTCGCACCAGTGCCTCGCGCCGGCGAACGTCGGACCGATGCGCCGGAAGGGCGATGGCAGACAGCCGTACCGCATCGGCCGGCTCAGGCGTGCGCGAGGACGCCGGCCCGGTGCACGGCGACATGGTCGGTCCGGTCACTCCTGATCGCATACTGCGGATCGTCGGCCGAGGCACGATGGGTGTGGCCCTTGTAGTCGAAATCCGCGGTATGGATGGCGATGATCGTCCCCGACACCCGGCCGGCCTCCGAGTTCCAGCTGACGTGGTCACCGATCGCGAACCTGTCGGGCATGGCGCAACCTCCGGATGCGGGTCATTGAATGATGCATCGGCCGGGGTGGAGCGGATGTCTTCACCGCCGCCACCAGCGAGGCACCCGCATGGGCTCCGCGGCCGGGCCATGCCGGCGGCGGGGCCGTTGCCGCACCGCCGCCGGCCGTCGATCCCTCAGGCGGAAAACCTGCGGCGTCCGCGCTCGACCGACATGCGATGCGTCCCGGCCAGCGCGGTGGAGCGGGTCTTGATGTCGTCCATGAACAGCCATTCGCCGGTCACGCGCTGCGCGGTGATGTCCAGCATCACGTAGCCGCGCCGGCTGGTGTCGCACCAGTCGATCTCCGGATTGGTCGCCATGAACGCACGCGAGACCTGTGCCGGGTCGACCGCCATGCTGTGCTCGATGCCGTTGGAGGTGATGGCCTGGCAGGCGAACTCGACGCCGGCCGGCTGCCCGTCCTCGGCCAGCGAGAATGCCCAGGCGTTGTGGCTGTCGCCGGACAGCATCACCAGGTCGGCGTCGGCCTGCTGCGCGGCCTGCAGCAGGCGCGAGCGCGCGGCCGGATAGCCGTCCCAGCGGTCCATCCACATCGGCAGTCCATGGCGCGCGGCGCGCACGCTGTCCCTGAAGAACGCGGCCGCGGCCGGAGTGGTCTCCGGACGCAGCCAGCCCACCGTGTCCTCGGGCATCACCGTCCGCCCGAGGATCGTGCCCATGCCGACCAGTTGCCACTGGCTGGTGCGCGCGTTCTCCCGCAGGGCGTGCGCCAGCCAGTTCTCCTGTTCCAGGCCGAGCATGGTCGCCGATGGATCGCGCCACGGGCCGTCGCGGAAGGTTTCGATGGCGGCATCGGTACCGGCCTTGAACGCCGTATGGATGTCGGCCGGCCGGGTGCGCCCGATCAGCCGCGACTCGGTGCGGTAGAGCGTGGCCAGCGTTCCCAGCCGGTAGCTCTTCCACGGCTCGTCGGACACCGGCAGCCATTCGCGATAGGCCTGGACCGCGGCGGCGCGGCGGGTGTTCCAGTCGCCGTCGGCCAGCGGCTGGTGGTTCTGCGCCCCACCCTCCCAGCTGTCGTTGGCGATCTCATGGTCGTCCCACAACGCCACCATCGGCGCCAGCTGGTGCAGCTTCTGCAGGTCGGGATCGGCGCGGTAGCAGGCCAGGCGCAACCGGTAGTCGACCAGCGAGATCATCTCGTGCGCGTGCGCCGGCATCACCTCGCGGCCGGCGACACGCTCTGCTTGCGGGTAGGAGGCGATGCCGTACTCGTAGATGTAATCGCCCACGTGCAGCCACAGGTCCAGGTCCTCGCGCGCCGCCGCATGGGCATAGGCATTGAACCAGCCCATCGGCAGGTTCGAGCAGGAGAACAGGCCCAGGCCGAAGCGCTCGACATCGCCCACCGGCAGCGTGCGGGTGCGCCCGACCGGCGACCGGCTCCCGTCCGGGGCGATGAAGCGATACCAGTAGACGGTGCCGGGCTGCAGGCCGGCGACGGTCACCTTGGCCGTCCAGTCGCGGTAGGCCCCCGTGCGCACGCTGGCGCCGGACACCACCCGGGCAAAGCCGGGATCCAGTGCGACCTCGGCGTCCAGGCGCACCTCGTCGGCGCCGGTGGCGGGCACGTAACGCGTCCACAGCAGCATGGAGTCCGAATCCGGCTCGCCACTGGCGACGTTGTGGGTGAAGCCCCTGGCCCCCAGCACCTCGGCGGCCAGGCCGCGTCCCAGCGGCAGCAGCAGCGCCCCCAGCCCCAGCGAACCGCCGATGATCAGGCGCCGGCGATCGATATTCACAGCCATGACAGTTCCTCGAATGCGCGCATCTCTGCGCGAACCGGATTGCCCAGACACCGTCCACAGGCGGCAGCCGAGGCGGCCGCCGGTGCAACGGGGCAAGGCAGCCCGGACTCAGAAGGTGCCCTTGATCCCGAAACTCCACATCGAGCCGTAGACGTCGTACAGGCGCACGCGGCTGCGGACGTTCGAATAGGTGATGTCCGGCTCGTCGAAGACGTTGCGGCCGGCGATCTGCAGGTCGAAGTGGTCGGAGAGCTTGTAGTTCAGGCTGACATTCCACATCTCGCGGGCGGCACGATAGAGGATGCCGTTGTCCGCGGTCGTCGGCGTGTTGGACAGCGCGCTCAGGCGGTAGCTGCTCTGGTAGTTGCCGTTGACCTGGACATCGAAGCGCCCGTACTTGTAGCCGACGCCCCAGTTGGCCACCTTCTGGGGCAGGTTGACGCGCTCGCCATCGGGCCGCACGCGGGTGTAGGAACCGCGCAGGTAGAGCCCCTTCCAGATGCTCGGCAGGAAGGTCAGCTGCTGGCTGTACTCCAGGATCAGGCCTTCGTTGGTACTGGTGCCGGGCACGTTGCCCGCGCTGACGAACTGGTAGCCGGCGTACTCGTCCGGACGGAAGCCCACGTCCTCGGGATTGACCGTGAAACCGGTGGCCTGCATGTCCTTGATGTCGAGCCGGTAGTAGGACATGCCCACCACGCCAGCCGGTTCGAGGTAGTACTGCAACCCGGCGAAGTACTTGATGGAGTGCTCCGGCTTCAGTTCCGGGTTCGGCACCGTGACGATCATGGTGTCGTCGTTCACGCCGACCACGCCGCCGAGGTTGCCGTAGTCCGGGCGCAGGATCGACTGGCTGAAGGCGACCTGGCCGACCAGCTTGTCGGTGAAGTCGTACTTGACGCCGCCGCTGAGGAAGAAGTCGTCGTACTTGCCCTTGCGCATGGAATAGGTGGGCCTGCCGTCGACGCAGTTGTACTGGAAGCACAGGCCCTCGACCGTGTTGGTGGCGAGGCCGGCCGCGACCACCTCGCTGGCCGGCCGGATCACCGCCACCCGCGCCTCGGTCTGGGTCTGCTCGTAGCGCAGGCCCAGGTCGAAGCGGGCGTCGCCCCAGCGGGTCTGCCCCTCGATGTAGGCGGCATTGACGGTCTCCTTGACCAGCTTGTTGTTGTCGAAGATGCGCTTGAGGTTGCCCACGGTATCGGGCACGAACCATTCCGGGTGCGCCTTGTACAGCTCGTACATGGCGTAGTTGCTGTCCGCACGCCAGTTCTGCGAGTTCACGTTGCCCGAGTCGAGATTGATGAACTGGAACGCGTAGTCCTGCGTCCAGGGGATCACCGCGGCCGGATCGGTCTGGCTCAGGTCGCCGTTCGGGCCGACGTACTGGTACTGCTGGTAGTGGCTCTCGTCGGTCTTCCACTCGTTGCGGCGGCTGCCCGCGCCGGTCATCAGCGTGAACGGCTGCGCGCCGAACTCCAGCTCCTTCTTCAGGTCCAGGTTGACGCCGTACTGCTTGTTCTTGGCGTCGGACTCGTTGTTGCGGATGTTGTTGCCGATGTCGTCGTCGAGATTGAAGTTGGCGGGGTTGCTCCAGTCGCGCCCGGCGGTCTGGTTGAGGTACCACGCGGTCGAGTCCTCCGACGCGCGGTCGGCGGTGAAGCCGATGCGGGTCAGCCAGCTGTCGGTGCGCTGGAAGAAGCCCTTGCTGCTGTCACGGAAGTTGAACTCGGAGGTGGAGTAGTTGCCGCGCAGGGTGAAGTCGATCGACTCGCCCTTGAACTCCAGCTTCGGCGCCAGGGTGATGGTCGGGGTACCGGCATACCGGTGCGAGTACTCGGTGCGCAGGCGCGGGCCGCTGCCACCGGTGCCGACCGGATTCACCACGATGTGGGTGGGCGTGGAATCGGGCGTGGCATAGCTGGTGGTCGGGGTGCCGAAGTAGAGGTAGGTGTACTGGTTGAAATACTCGACGTCGTAGAACGAGTACGCGCTGCGCAGCGACAGGGTCCAGTCGTCGTTGATCTTGAAGTCGGTGCTCAGGTTGGCCGCGGTGCGGCTGGTCATCTTCGGACCCGGCCGCCACATGATGCGGTAGGGGAGCACGCGGCCGTCGTCGTAATAGCCCCAGTCGGTCTGGATGCGCTCCTGCTGCACGTAGTTGGCGTTGTAGCTGGCGTTGAACGCGACGCCGAAACGGCCGTCGAGGAACACGTCGCCGTAGCCGAACTGGCCGGACGGGTAGACGGTGGCGTGCTTCTTGTCGTCGGGGAAGTACTGCCGCGAGAAGAACTTGGAGTCGGACGTGGCCACGCCGCCGAGCTGGAAGATGATGTCGCGCTTGGTACGGTCGAAGGCGTACTTGCTGCGCAGGTTGATGTTGCCGGCCGGGGAGTCGGCGTCCATGCTGGCGGTCAGGGTGTTGTTGAGCTCGATCGACTCGATGCCGGTCACCGACATCTGCTCGAAGGAGTTCTGCCGGCCGCTGTTGTTGTTCGAGGTGGCGGTGGCCATGCGAGCGCCATCCAGGGTGAACGTGGAGTACTTCGGATCCAGGCCGCCGATGCGCACGGCGGTGGCATCCACCTCGGTGTAGTCCAGCGAGATGCCCGGCATGGACTTCATGAACTCGCCCACGTCGCCCATGGTCAGCACGCCGTAGTTGTCAGCCGGCACCACGTTTTTGGCGTTCATGGCCGCGCGCCGCTCCATGATGGCGATGTCCTGGCCGCTGTAGGTGCCGGTGACGGTCAGTCCATCCAGCTCGGTGACGTCCTTGCCGGCCGCGGCGAGCGCGAAGTCCAGCGTCGCCACCTGGCCCGGCGCGACGGCGACCGTCGCCTTCGATTCCTGCAGGCCGGTGTACTTGACCACCACCGTGACCTCGCCGGCCGGCACGCCGGTCAGGCGGAAATTGCCGCCGTCCTCGGAGTAGGCGACGATCCGCGTTCC
>JAFADB010000074.1 GCA_023425225.1 Pseudomonadota bacterium | reverse complement strand
CACCCAGTTCTTCCGCCCGCTGATGAGCAACGACCTGATCCTCGGCGCGGTCGGCGTGCTGCAGTTCGACGTGGTCGCCTACCGGCTCAAGGACGAGTACGGCGTGGACGCCAGCTTCGAGCCGGTGAGCGTGGCCACCGCACGCTGGGTGCGCTGCGACAACGCGAAGAAGCTGGAGGAGTTCCGCGAGAAGAACGCGGTGAACCTGGGCATCGACGCCGCCGGCGAACTGGTCTACCTGGCGCCGACCCGGGTCAACCTGCAGCTGGCGCAGGAGCGCGCGCCCGACGTGCAGTTCCACGCCACCCGCGAACACGTCCGCGGCGCTTCCGCCTGAACCCGGTCCAACGCCCGGCCACCCGGTCCCGCCGCGCCGATGCGAACGGCTCGCAATTGGGGTAACTTGCCCGGCATGGATGCCAATGCCTCCCCCTCGGCCGACTTCCGCGACGAACTGGCCAGTGCGCTCACCCACGGCCTGGGCGCGATCGCCGCGCTGGCCGGCGGCGCGGTGCTGATCACGCTGTCGGCGATCTACGGCGACGGCTGGCAGCTGGCCACCTCCATCGTGTTCAGCGTCACCCTGCTGCTGCTGTACGTGGCCTCCACGCTGTACCACGCGATCCCGCATCCGGGCGCCAAGGCGCGGCTGCAGGTGTTCGACCACTGCTGCATCTACCTGCTGATCGCCGGCACCTATACCCCGTTCCTGCTGGTGTCCCTGCGCGGGCCGTGGGGCTGGAGCTTGTTCGCCGCGATCTGGGCGATCGCCGTGGCGGGGGTGGCCTTCAAGCTGTTCTACACCGGCCGCTTCAAGCTGCTGTCCACCCTGCTCTACCTGGCCATGGGCTGGCTGATCGTGGTGGCCATCGCGCCGTTGCTGCGGTCGGTGGACGGCTGGACGCTGGGCTGGCTGCTGGCCGGCGGCGTGTTCTACACGCTGGGCACCTACTTCTACCAGCGCGACTCGATCCGCTATTTCCACGCCATCTGGCACCTGTTCGTGCTGGCCGGCAGCGTCTGCCACTTCGTGGCGGTGACCTCGCAGGTCCTGTGAAGACGCGCATAGCGGGTTTTTCTCGACCCGTGCACAGCTGATCGCCAACGATGGACGCATGGTCAGCGCGTCCTCCCCAGGCACTCCATCACCTTCGAAGTGGCGCGGCTTCGCCCGTCGGCACCGTGTCGGGCTGGTCGTACTGGCGGTCGTCGTCGTGCTGGTGGCGGTGGTTATCGCGCTGTTCGACTGGAACTGGTTCAAGGGCCCGGTCGAGAGGGCGGTGCAGGCACGCACCGGGCGCGAGTTCCATATCGGCGGCGACCTGGACGTGGACCTGGGGCGGGTCAGCACCATCCGTGCCGACAAGGTGGCCTTCGCCAACGCCGACTGGGGCAGCCGCCCGCAGATGGCCACCGTCGACCGCGTCGAGATCGACCTGGCCGTGCTGCCGCTGCTGCGCGGGCGGGTCCGCATCCCCGAGATCCGCCTGGCCCGGCCGGACGTGCTGCTGGAAACCGGTGGCCCGCAGGCGCAGGGCAACTGGGTGTTCGACAACCAGGACGGCGGCGGCACGATGCCGGTGCTGCAGCGTCTGCTGATCCGGCAGGGACGCATGCAGTTCATCGACAGCGAAGGCCGCACCGACATCGACATCGCCGTCGACAGCGACCGCACGCGACCGCAGGACGACACCGCGCCGCCGATCACCGTGGCCGGCAAGGGCCGCTGGAAGGGCAATCCCTTCACCCTAAAGGGCAGCACCGCCTCGCCGCTGGAACTGAGCGAGAGCGAGCACCCGTTCCGCATCGACCTGCGCGGCAGCGCCGGCGCCACCCGCGCGCACGTGCGCGGCACGCTGACCAATCCGTTCCAGTTCCGCCTGTTCGACCTGCAGATGACCCTGGCCGGCCAGGACATGGCCGACCTGTATCCGCTGGTCGGCATCGCCATCCCGTCCACGCCGCCCTACCAGCTCGACGGCCGGCTGCGGCGCGAGAACACGCTGTGGCACTACGACGCGTTCACCGGCCGCGCCGGCGACAGCGACCTGGCCGGCGACGTCAGCATCGAGACCGCCGGCAAGCGCCCGTTCCTGCGTGCGCAGCTGGTGTCGCGCAAGCTCGATTTCGACGACCTGGCCGGCTTCGTCGGCGCGCCGCCCAGCACCGATGCGAACGAGAGCGCGAACGCCGAGCAGAAGGCACAGGCCGCGCGGCTGGCCGCCAGCGCCAAGATACTGCCGCAGCATCCCTACGACCTGTCCCGCCTGCGCGCGATGGATGCGGACGTGCGCTGGAAGGCACAGCGGATCGAGGCCCCCGGCCTGCCGCTGGACGACATGGATGCGCACCTCAGGCTGGACGACGGCCTGCTGCAGCTCGATCCGCTCAACTTCGGCGTGGCCGGCGGCAACATCCGCTCGGTGATCCGCATGGACGCGCGCAAGCCGGTCATCGCCACCCGCGCGCAGATCGCGGTGCGCGGGCTGCAGCTGGGGCAGCTGTTCCCGGACGCGAAACTGGCCGAGCAGGCCGCCGGCGGCATCGGCGGCGACATCGCCATCAGCGGCAACGGCAACTCCGTCGCCGCCATGCTCGGCAGCGCCGACGGCGACATCGGTCTGGGCATCGGCCGCGGCCATGTCGGCAACCTGATCATGGAGCTGGCGGGGCTGGACGTGGCCGAATCGCTCAAGTACCTGTTCACCGGCGATCGCCAGATCCCGCTGCGCTGCGCGTTCGGCGACTTCGCCGTCGAGGACGGGGTGATGACCGCCCGCGCGCTGGCCTTCGACACCACCGACACGCTGATCGTCGGCGAGGGCCAGGTCAGCCTGAAGGACGAGACCCTCGATCTGCTGCTCAAGCCGCGGCCCAAGGATCGCAGCATCCTTGCGCTGCGCTCGCCGCTGCGCATCGGCGGCACGTTCAAGGACCCCAGTTTCCGCCCGGACATGAAGGCACTGGGCCTGCGCGGCGCGCTGGCGGTCGCCCTCGCCACCATCACCCCGCCGGCCGCGCTGCTGGCCACCTTCGAGACAGGCCCCGGCAAGGACAGCGACTGCGGCGGCCGCTATGCGAAATGACGCCATCACGTAAGCTGCCGCCCTGCACCGAGCGGCGCAAGCCGCGAAGGTCTTTTCCCAGTACGGCCCTCGCGGCATAAGCCGCGCTCCCCACGTCCTGCAGGCGAAAACGCCGGCTACGAGGCGATGTAGCGCTGCAAGTGATCGAGCTCGCGCTGCTGTTCCTCGATGATCGCCTTGACCAGGTCGCCGATCGAGATCACCCCGACCACCTTGCCGGCCTCCACCACCGGCAGGTGACGGATTCGGTTGTCGGTCATCAGCCGCATACAGTGGTCCGCCGTCTGCTCCGGCGTCACCGTGACCACCTCGGCGGTCATGATGTCGCGCACCGGCGTGGTGGACGAGGCGCGATCGCGCAGCACCACCTTGCGCGCATAGTCGCGTTCGGAAAGGATGCCGGCCAGCCGCGTGCCCTGCATCACCAGCACCGCGCCGACGCCCTTTTCGGCCATCAGCCGGATCGCCTCGATCACGGCGGCGTCGGGCGCCACCGCAAAGACCT
>JAFADB010000113.1 GCA_023425225.1 Pseudomonadota bacterium | reverse complement strand
GTCCAGCCGCGAGCGCAGGCCCGCCGTGCGCGGGGGCGCCGGGATCGACGGTGCCGCCGCGCGCCCGTGCCGGCGGCGGTGACCGGGGCGGCGACGGCACGACAGGATCGCCAGCCATGGCAACAGCCACAGCAGCACCAGTCCGATCAGAACCACAGGCATCCATTGAGTCATTGCCGCACTCCCGTGTGAATGGCCTGGACGACGCCGCCACCGTCTCCGTACGTATCAGCCGCAGTAGATCGCGGTGATGTTGTTGGTGGTGCCGACCTCCACGGTCAGGCGTTCGCCGCCACTCTGGCCGGCACCCTGCGCGGCATCGTCCACGCCGCTGGCGGTGACCCCGGCATCGCCGCGGCGCCCGCGCACCACCTGTACCCGGTTGCTGTCGCTGTCCACCCGCGCGCGCTCCACGGTGGCGTCGGAAGCCGCCAGGCCGGCGGCGCCGCGCACCGCGTCCACGTGGCATTGGCCCGAGATCACGCCATCGATGGGTTGCACCTGCGCCACTCGGGTGGACGCGCAGGCGCCGAGCGCGGCCGCCGCGGCCACGGGTACGAGCAGTCGGATCAGGGCGTTCTCCATCGGGCATCCTCCTTCGGGCATCTGCCCGGAGAGTGCGCACCCGCGCGTGTGCGGCGGATGAAAATCCACAAATCCTTGGCGGCGGCTTCACCCCGGCTGTGCGCCGGGCACGGCAGATTCGATATCCCCGGCCTGTCCGCGCCATGGCGCCGCGCGATATCGGCAGCGACGAGGACGCACGCGGCCCGGTCCCGCGGTCGCACGCAACTGCCGGTGCCGGTGCAAGACGCTGGCCCTGACCATCCCCAATTCCCGGAGACAGCCGATGGCAACCCGCAAGAAGAGCGCCGCGAAGACGTCGGCGAAGAAGACCACCGGAAAGCAGCCCGCCGGCAAGGCGCCCAGGGCGGCGACCGCCAAGACGGTGCAGCAGCAGCGCGCGCTGCAGCGCCAGGTGGATGCCGGTGATGCGCGCAAGCGCGGCACGCCGGCGCGCAAGCCGGCCGCGGTGCAGGCCGGCACGCGACGGCAGCCGACGAAGATGCCGGCCCAGCACCTGCGCAAGCCCGGAAACGAGCACGAACTGGAGCTGCAGCCGCGCTACATGGCGCCCGAGTACATCGGCAGCGGCAAGCTCAAGGGCATGAGCACGATCGTCACCGGCGGCGACTCGGGCATCGGCCGCGCGGTGGCGGTGCTGTTCGCGCGCGAGGGCGCCGACGTGGCCATCGTCTACCTTGACGAACACGACGATGCCCAGCTCACCTGCGAGCAGGTGGAGAAGGAAGGCCGACGCTGCCTGCTGATCCCCGGCGACGTCAGGGACAGCGCGTTCTGCGACGCGGCGGTGGCGCAGACGGTGGAGGCCTTCGGCGGGCTCGACGTGCTGGTCAACAACGCCGCCTTCCAGCTGCATTGCGACGCCATCGAGGAGCTTACCGATGCGCATATCCAGCAGACGCTGGACACCAACATCGGCGGCTATTTCCACATGGCGCGCGCGGCGGTGCCGCACCTGGGGCAGGGCGGCTGCATCGTCAACACCGGCTCGGAGACGGGGCTGTTCGGCAGCAAGTCGCTGCTGGACTACTCGGCCACCAAGGGGGCGATCCATGCGTTCACGATGGCGCTGGCCAGCCAGCTGCAGCCGCGCGGCATCCGCGTCAACGCGGTGGCGCCGGGACCGGTGTGGACGCCGTTGAACCCGGCCGACAAGCGTGCCGAGGACGTGGCCGAGTTCGGCAAGGACAGTGCGATGGGACGACCGGCGCAGCCGGAGGAGCTGTCGCCGGCCTATGTGTTCCTGGCCTCGCCGATCACCGCCAGCTACATCACCGGCGCGGTGCTGCCGGTGATCGGCGGGCCGCGCGGCTGAGGCCCGCCATCTCCGCGCCGGTCAACCGCAGCTGATCGACTCGATCCGGTTCTGCGCGTCGACCATGATGGTCAGCCGGTCCTGGCGGAAATCCATGGTCATCGCCATGCCCGGCTTGGCGACGCGGGCGTGGCGTGCACCGGAATCGCTGACCGCCTTCTTCACCACCTCCTCGGTGGCGATCTGGCCGACGAAGCCTTCCAGCGCCTCGGGCCTGCAGGCCGCGCCGCCGTCGACTGGCGCTACCGGCGGCGGTTCGGATGGCGCCGGCGTGGACGGGCTGGCGCAGGCCGCCAGCGAGAGCAGGCAGGCGACGGGCAGGAACAGGGAAACACGCATCGGCATCGCTCCTCATGGCAAGGGATGGAGTGTGCCCGCTCGCGGGTGAGCGAGGCGAAACGGTGATGGCGCAGGCCGCGTCCGATCCACCGATAATGCCGCGACCACAACAGGGCGGGATGCACCGGTGCAGCAATCGCAGGGGACCTACCGGGTGCTGGTGCTGGGCGGCTATGGCCACTTCGGCGCCCGCATCGTGCGCGCGCTGGCGCACACGCCGGGAATCGCGGTGACTGCCGCCGGCCGGCACCCGCAGGCGGCGGACGCCAACCTGCCCGGCGTCGACCTGTCGCAGATATCGCGTTGCCGGCTGGACACCGCCGCCGCCGATTTCGCCGCACGGCTGGCCGCCACCGGCGCCGACCTGGTCATCCACGCCGCCGGCCCGTTCCAGGGGCAGGGCTATGCGGTCGCGCAGGCCTGCCTGCAGGCCGGCATGCACTATATCGATCTGGCCGACGGGCGCGACTTCGTGCGCGATTTCCCCGCCGCCGTCGATGCCGCCGCGCGGCGGGCGCAGCGCACCGCGATCAGCGGCGCCAGTACCTTGCCGGCGCTGTCCAGCGCGGTGGTCGATGCCTTGCGCGAACGCTTCGACGTCCTGCACGACATCAGCATCGTGATCGCGCCGGCGCAGGCCACGCCGCTGGGCATGGCCACGGTACGCGCGGTGCTGTCGTACTGCGGGCGGCCGTTCCGCTGCTGGCGCGACGGGCGCTGGCAGGACACCGTGGGCTGGGCCGATCCGCAGCCGGTGGCGTTCGCGCAGATCGCGCCGCGGCTGGCCTCGCCTTGCGACGTCCCCGACCACGACCTGCTGCTGCAGCGTCATCCCGGCATCCGCGGCGTGCAGTTCCGCGCCGCGCTGGAACTGCCGCTGCTGCAGCGCGGCCTGGCGGCGATCGCCTGGCTGCGCCATGCCGGCCTGCCGTTGCCGATGGACCTGCTGGCCGGCATCTTCGCCCGCGCCGCGCGCGCGTTCGACCGTTTCGGCAGCGACCTGGGCGGCATGCGGGTGACGCTGCGCGGCCTGCGCGAAGGACGCACCCTGACGCTGCACTGGGACCTGACCGCGCCGATGCTGCACGGACCGGAGATCCCGTGTTTCGCCGCCATCCTGCTGGCGCGGCGACTGGCGCGCGGCGAGGCGCTGCCGGTCGGAGCGCAGGCCTGCATGGGCCTGCTGACGCTGGCCGAGTTCGAGCGCGAGTTCGCCGCCTGGCGAATCGACAGCGGCTGCAGCGGCCCGGCCGCCGGCGACTGAATCGGGCCACCGGTCGGGGTGTCCTCCGGGCTATTGACTACACGTGTCGTCAGGATTAGGTTGACGACACGTGTAGTCACGGAGAGGCACCATGCCACGCAAGACGATCGGGGACCAGGAACTGGCCCTGCTGCAGTACATCGGCCAGCACGGGGAGGCCTCGGTGGGCGAGGTCGCTGCCGGTTTCGGCGAGGCGCGCGGACTGGCGCGCTCGACCGTGCTGACGATGATGGAACGGCTGCGCGCCAAGGCCTACCTGTCGCGTCGGCAGGTGGACGGCGTCTACCGCTATGCCGCCACCGCCGGCGAGGACGACGTGGTGCAGGGCGCGGTGGCCAGCTTCGTGGAGAAGACCCTGCAGGGATCGGTGACGCCATTCGTGGCGTGGATGTCGCAGCGCGCCGAGGTCAGCGACGCCGAGCTGGCCGAGCTCGAGGCGCTGGTGGCCAGGCTGCAGTCGCAGCGGCAGGAG
>JAFADB010000345.1 GCA_023425225.1 Pseudomonadota bacterium | reverse complement strand
ACTGCGACAAGTGCGGTGCGGTGCCGGTGCCGGAGGAGCAACTGCCGGTGACGCTGCCGGAGAACGTCGAGTTCAGCGGCACCGGCTCGCCGCTCAAGACCGATCCGCAGTGGCGCAAGACCACCTGCCCCGAGTGCGGCGGCCCGGCCGAGCGCGAGACCGACACCTTCGACACCTTCATGGAGTCGAGCTGGTACTACGCGCGCTACACCTCGCCCGGCGCCAAGGATATGGTCGACAAGCGCGGCAACTACTGGCTGCCGGTGGACCAGTACATCGGCGGCATCGAGCACGCGATCCTGCACCTGATGTATTTCCGCTTCTACCACAAGCTCATGCGCGACGCGCGGCTGGTGGACAGCGACGAGCCGGCCACCAACCTGCTGACCCAGGGCATGGTGATCGCCGAGACCTTCTACCGCCAGAACGCCGACGGCTCCAAGGACTGGATCAACCCGGCCGACGTCGAGGTGCAGCGCGACGACAAGGGCCGGGTGACCGGCGCCAGCCTCAAGGCCGATGGCCAGCCGGTGCTGATCGGCGGCACCGAGAAGATGTCCAAGTCCAAGAACAACGGCGTGGACCCGCAGGCGATGGTGGCCAAGTACGGCGCCGACACCGTGCGCCTGTTCTCGATGTTCGCCGCCCCGCCGGAACAGTCGCTGGAATGGAACGAGGCCGGCGTGGAAGGCATGGCGCGATTCCTGCGGCGGCTGTGGGCGCAGGTGCACAGGCATGCGGCCGAGGGCCCGTCCCCGGTGCTGGACGCGGCGGCCCTGGATGCCGGCCAGAAGGCCATCCGCCGCAAGACCCACGAGACCATCGGCAAGGTCGGCGACGACTACGGCCGCCGCTACAGTTTCAACACCGTCATCGCCGCGGTGATGGAGCTGTCCAACGTGCTGGGCAAGTTCGACGATGCCAGCGCCCAGGGCCGCGCGGTGCGCCAGGAGGCGCTGGAAGCGGCGGTGCTGCTGCTCAACCCGATCACCCCGCATGCCAGCCATGCGTTGTGGCAGGTGCTGGGGCACGGCGAGACGCTGCTGGAGGACGTGCCGTTCCCGGCGGCGGACGCCACCGCGCTGGCGCGCGACGCGCTCACCCTGGCGGTGCAGGTCAACGGCAAGCTGCGTGGCACCATCGAGGTCGCCGCAGATGCGCCCAGGGAGCAGGTCGAGGCGCTGGCGCTGGCCGAGCCCAATACGGCCCGCTTCCTGGAGGGGCTGGAGATCCGCAAGATCATCATCGTCCCCGGCAAGATCGTGAACGTGGTGGCGGCCTGACCGGCCATGATCCGGGAGCGTCGCCGAGGCGGTCCCGGTCGTTCGTCGCCGGTGCGCGGCGATGCGTCCACCTCGCGCCGCCGCAGTCCACTGCGGCGGCTCTCAAACGCCATTCACGGGGCATCAGGCAGGCTGGTGCAGCCTCACCAATCAAACGACGGTTTCCCTTTGTTCTCGCTGCCTCTCCTTGCGCCGCAATCCCTGGCCAGCTCGGACGTCGGTCCGCGTCCTGCGCCGGGCGGCGACGACTGGGCGAGAACACGACATTTGAACGGTGAAGCGGCACTATCGTCCTGTTGCCGTGCCCGGCCGGCTCCTCCAGACTTCCTTTCATGATCCGAATCCTGTTCGTCCTCGTCCTGGCCGCCGCGCTCAGCGCCTGCGGCTTCCATCTGCGCAACAAGCTGGCGCTGCCGGCCGACATGCCTGCGGTCAAGGTGGTCTCCGTGTCACCCTACAGCGAGCTGGTGAAGCTGCTCAACCGCAGCCTGCGCGCGTCCGGCGCGCAGGTGGTCGAGGACGAGACGGCGGATGATTCCGGCATGGCCCACCTGCGGGTGCTGTCCGAGCGCTGGGGCGACCTGCCGATCGCCATCGACGCCCAAGGCCGTGCGCAGGAATACAGCCTGCGCTACGCGGTGATCTTCGTGTTCAAGCGCCCCGATGGTAGCGACCTGGTGCCACAGCAGGTGATCGAGCTCTCGCGCGACTACGTGTCGTCGCCGACCGATGCGACTGGTACCACTACCGAGCGCGAGCTCCTGGCCGACGAGCTGCGCCGCGAGATGGCGGCCTCGATCCTGCGCCGGGTGGACAGCGTGACGCGCGCGCAGCTGGAACGCGCTGAGCAGCAGCCGGACGCGCAGGAGCAGCCCCCGGCGGTGCAGGAGCCAGCACCGGACGTGCAGGAGCCGCCGCTGGTCATTCCCTGAGCCGCGCGCATGGAACTCCGCCCCGAGCAACTCGCCACCCAGGCCGCTTCTCAGCCGTTGCAGCCGGCCTACCTGATCGCCGGGCCCGAGACGCTGCGGGTGCTGGAAGCGGCCGATGCGGTGCGCGCCCGCGCCCGTGCCGACGGCATTAGTGAGCGCGAGGTGTTCGACGCCGATGGCCGCGATTTCGACTGGAACCGGCTCGACTCCAGCTTCAACGCGCCCAGCCTGTTCAGCGCGCGACGGCTGGTGGAACTGCGCATGCCCACCGGCAAGCCCGGCAAGGACGGCGCCGAGGTGATCTCCGGCTTCTGCGCCCATCCGCCGGCCGACGTGGTGTTGCTGATCACCGCCGGCGAATGGAGCAAGGCACACCAAGGCAAGTGGGCCGACGCCGTGGGCCGGCTGGGCGTGATCTCGATCGCCTGGGCGATCAAGCCGCACGAGCTGCCGGACTGGATCGAGCGACGCCTGCGCGGCAAGGGCCTGCGCGCCGAGCTGGCCGCCGTGCAGCGGCTGGCCGAGCGCGTGGAAGGCAACCTGCTGGCCGCCGCGCAGGAGATCGACAAGCTGGCGCTGCTGGCCGACGGCCGCGACCTGGACGTGGAGGCGATGGAATCGCTGGTGGCCGATGCCGCCCGCTACGACGTGTTCCGCCTGGCCGAGTCCGTGCTCTCCGGCCAGTCGGCGGCGGCCTTGCGCATGCTCGCCGGCCTGCGTGCCGAGGGCGAGGCGGTGGCCGCGCTGCTGCCTATCCTTATCAAGGAACTGCTGCGCACCGCCGCGCTGGCGCAGGTGCAGGCGCGCGGCGGCAACCTCGCGGCGGAGATGAAGGGGCAGGGCATCTGGGAGTCGCGCCAGGCCCCGTTCAAGCGCGCGCTGCAGCGTCATGCCGAGCCGCGACGCTGGGAGCGCTTCGTCGCCGAGGCGTCGCGCATCGACCGCATCGCCAAGGGCCGCGCCGCAGGCGATGCCTGGGTGGCGCTGGAACGGCTGCTGCTGGCGGTGGCCGAGCCGCGGGCGGTCGGACTGCTGGCATGAAGGGCGGGACGGGGGAGCCGGGGCCCGGGATTCGCAAGAGTCCGGAGCCGGCGGCTGCATCCCCCATCCCGACTCCCCCGTCCCGGCTCAGCCTCTACTACGGCGGCACCTTCGATCCGTTCCACAACGGGCACCTGGCCATCGCCTGCGCGGCGCGCGACGAACTGCAGGTGCCGGTCCAACTGGTGCTCGCGGCCGATCCGCCGCACCGCCCACCGCCCGGCGCGGATGCCGGCCAGCGGCTGCGGATGCTCGCGCTGGGCATCGACGGGCAGCCGGGCCTGCAGATCGACGATCGCGAGCTGCTGCGTGCACGGCGCCATCCCGGCGAGCCGTCCTACACGTACGACACGTTGCGCGAACTGCGTACCGCCTTGGGTCCGCGACAGCCGATCGCCTGGCTGGTGGGGTCAGACAGCCTGGCCGGCCTGTCCGGCTGGCACCGATGGCGCGAGCTGTTCACGCTGGCCCATTTCGTGGTGGCCGAGCGGGCTGGAAACGCCGTCGGCGACGGCATGGAGCCCGCGCTGGCGCAGATGCTGGCGCAGGCCCGGGCGAGCTCGTCCGCCGAGTTGTTCGATGCGCCCGCGGGCAGGGTCTGGTATCTGCATCAGCCCCTGCGCACGGAATCGGCCACCCGCGTGCGGCAGCTCATCGCCAGCGGCGGCGATTGGCGCCCGCTGGTGCCGGCGGCGGTGGCCGACTGCATCTGCCGCCACCGCCTGTATGGATGGCGGGGCCCCGACTGAACACGGGCGCGGGCGGGATTCCCTATAATTGCGCCCACGCTTACAGAGTTCCTGCCTTTGACCAGCCAAGCCCAAGTCATCAAGACCCGCCTTCCTTCCCCGCCGCCGGAACTGCCGGTCCTGCTGGCCAACGTGCGCTCGGCAGTCGACGAGCTCAAGGCCAAGGACGTCGTCGAGATCGACGTGCGCGGCAAATCCAGCGTTGCCGACTACATGGTCATCGCCTCGGGCACTTCGACCCGCCACGTCAAGTCGATCGCCGACGAGGTGGTCAAGTTCTCCAAGCAACTGGGCGTGATGCCACTGGGCGTGGAAGGCGAGCGCGAGGCCGAGTGGGTGTTGGTCGACCTGGGCGACGTGATCGTCCACGTGATGCTGCCGCGGGTGCGCGAGTTCTACGCGCTGGAGCGGCTGTGGACGGTCGGCGACCAGCCGCCCGAGGACGACGACGCCATCGCCGACTGACGGCGATGGCACTGCCGGTATCGCCGCGGCTCCGTGTCCTGGCCGGATCACCGGATCCAGCGCATCGCGGGGCATCATGAAAGCATCCCTGATCGCCACCGGCGAACGCGCCCCGTCCTGGGTGGCGCAGGGCTTCGCCGAGTACCAGAAGCGCCTGTCGCACTGGCTGCCGCTCGAGCTGGTGGAGATCGAGCCCGGCCTGCGCGGCAAGGGCCGCGACCCGCGGCGCGCGATCGAGGATGAAGGCCGGCGCGTGCTCGCCGCGCTACCGAAGCATCCCCATGTGGTCGCCCTGGACGTGCCCGGTCGGCAGCTCAGCTCCGAACAACTGGCGCGGCGGCTGGAGCACTGGCGTGGCCAGGGACGGGACCTGGCCTTCCTGATCGGCGGCCCGGAAGGGCACTCGCCCGAGGTGCTGGCCGTCTCCGACGAAGCCTGGTCGCTGGGCCCGCTGACACTGCCGCACATGCTGGTACGCCTGGTCGTGGCCGAGCAGCTCTACCGCGCCGCGGCGATGCTGGCCAACCATCCCTACCACCGCGGCTGAACGGTCGTGCTTCGCACGCGGCGGCCTGCCCCAAGCGGGGCAGGCCGGAGACGCTGACACGGATCCCGCGACCCGGCAGTCCCGCGGAAACCGAACGTTGGGCCGTAGCGCCGGGCGGATTCAATTGAACGCGTACCTCAACCCGAGCGTGTAGTAGCGGCCGATGGCGCCGCTGAAGTCCAGCGGGTTGTAGTTGATGGCGCCGTAGGTGGTCGGGTCCAGCGGGGCGATGCGGTCGGTCACGTTCTGCACCGAGCCGAACACCTGCCAGTGCTCGGTCGGGTTCCAGGTTGCCGACAAGTCGATGGTGTAGAACTCGCGGATCTCGCAGCCACGGGGGGCGTCGGTACCATCGTCGAAGTGTGCGGCGCAGGAGTCGCCTTCCTCGAGCACGTTGTCCATCTTGCCGCGGTAGTTGACCACCGAGCTGATGCTGAACAGGTCGTTGTAGTCCCAGGTGGCGCCGAAGTTGATGCGATCCTTCGGCGTGCCCA
>JAFADB010000344.1 GCA_023425225.1 Pseudomonadota bacterium | reverse complement strand
CGACCCTGGGCGAATGGCTGGAGAGCCGCGGGCAGAACCCGTTCAACCTGATCGCGGTGCCGCACGCGCTGCGCACGCTGACCCAGTTCGCCGGCCGCCTGATCCGCACCTCGTCCGACCGCGGCCGCGTCGTCATCCTCGACTCGCGCCTGCTCACCCGCCGCTACGGCCGCCGCATCATCGACGCGCTGCCGCCGTTCAAGCGGGTGATCGGCTGAAGCACGCAAGGGAGACAACGCGATCTTCCCTCGCATGTCGGAAGTCGTGGTGCGGGGCCTGGTTGGGATGGCGCATTGAGCCCGGCGGCTAAGATGCCGGTGGCTTTCTTCTCGCCGCTGCGGAAGGCCCTGGCTTGCCGGTGGTGGGCATGGCCCCGTCCGTTGCGGCCTCGCCGTTCAGCAGTAGCGCCAGCAGCCGTGGCAGCACGGGGTTGTCGTTGTCCTCGCGCCAAACCAGGTGCAGTTCCACCGGACGCGCCGGCGCCAGACCGGTGACGTTGCGGTAGACGATACCCTCGTAGCGCAGGCTGGTGGCTGCTTCCGGCACCAGCGCTACGCCCAGCCCGGCGCGCACCAGTGCCAGTACCGAGTGGATCTGGCTGACGTGCTGTTCGTAGCGGGGGGCAATGCCATAGCGGCTGAAGATGCGCGCCACCAGGTCGTAGAAGTAGCGCGCATCGTCGGGCGAATACATCACGAAGGGTACGTGGTCGAAGTCGCGCAGCTTCAGCGTGCCGCCTTGTGCCAGCGGATGCGCCAGTGGCAATGCTGCCACCAGCGGCTCACGCACGATGCAACGCGAGCGCAGGCCATCGCGAGTGATAGGCGGACGCAGCAGACCCAGGTCCAGGCGCGCGGACGCCAGTGCCTCCAACTGGTCGTGGCTGACCATCTCGCGCAGTTGCAGCCCGATGTCGGGAAAGGCGTCGCACCAATGCGTCACCGCCTCCGGCAGGAAGCGGTAACCGGCGGCTGCGGTGAAACCGACGCTGAGCGCGCCAGCCTCGCCCAGGCCCACCCGGCGGGCAGTCAGGCCCGCGGTCTCGGCCAGGCGGAGCAGGGTGCGAGCTTCCGGCAGCAGGGTTCGCCCCGCCGGGGTCAGGCGCACCACGCGATTGCTGCGGGTGAAAAGGGCGGTGCCGATCGCGTGCTCGAGCAACTGGATCTGCCGGCTCAGTGGCGGCTGGGTCATGTGCAGGCGTTCGGCAGCCCGACTGAAGTGCAGTTCCTCGGCCACCGTGACGAAGCAGCGCAACTGATTGAGATCGAGCATCGATACCCGCCTTGTATCGATTTCCTGGCGAAAGGACAGGAAATGAATGGGTGCCGAAAACTAGCACAGGCTGCAGCCTGGTTCGTTCTATGCCCGGGCCGAGCCACGCAGGAGCCCGCATTCAGGGGAATTGGATGCTTTAGACCAAGGTCTAAAGCATCCAATTCCTGGATCGTTCCATGCCCAACTTGGCTTGGACCGGAATCGATGGGCTGCCTAGGATCGACCCCCTGACTTCAACCAGAGCATCGCCGCTCCATGAGCAAATACACCCCGCAGGAAATGGCCAAGGCGCTCGGTTCGGGCCTGCTGTCGTTCCCGGTCACCCATTTCCGCAACGACTATTCCTTTGACGAACAGGCCTACCGCGCCAATTTGGGGTGGCTGTCCGCGTATCCGGTTTCGGGATTGTTCGCCGCCGGCGGTACCGGCGAGCTGTTCTCCCTGACCCCAACCGAGGTGAACGCAGCGGTGAAGGCGGCGGTGCAGGAGGGTGGCGCACGCATGCCGGTGATCGCGCCGGCCGGCTACGGTACGGCAACGGCGATCGAGATGGCGCAGACGGCCGAAGCCAACGGCGCCGATGGCATCTTGCTGTTCCCGCCCTATCTGACCGAGTGCGATGCCAATGGCGTGGCCGACCACGTCGAGCGCGTGTGCAAGGCCACCCGGCTGGGCGTGATCGTCTACAGCCGTGCCAACGGCAAGCTCGATGCCAATGCCGTGGCTCGCATCGCCGAGCGCTGCCCGAACCTGGTTGGCTACAAGGACGGCGTGGGCGATGTCGACCGGATGACCCGCATCTATGCGCGTCTGGGCGATCGCCTCCTGTACATCGGTGGCCTGCCCACGGCCGAAACCTTCGCTTTGCCGTACCTGGAAATGGGTGTGACCACGTACTCGTCGGCGATCTTCAACTTCCTGCCCGAATGGGCGCTGGCGTTCTACAGGGCCGTGCGCGCCCGCGACGTGGCCCATGTGTATCGCGAACTCAACGACTTCGTCCTGCCCTATACCGAGCTGCGCAACCGCCGCGCCGGTTATGCGGTGTCCATCGTCAAGGCGGGCATGACTGCCGTGGGTCGGAGCGCAGGGCCGGTGCGCACGCCGCTGGCCGACCTGACGGGCGAAGAACTCGAGACCCTCAGGAGGTTGATCGGAGACCGCACGTAATGAGCGAGCTCACCGGAAAGATGCTGATCGGTTCGACTGCCACGTTCGGTGCCGATGGCACCGTGCAGGGCATTGAGCCGTCCACCGGGCGGCCGCTGGAGCCCAGCTACGGGCTTGCCACGGCGACCGATCTGGAGCGCGCCTGCGCGTTGGCCTGGGCTGCATTCGATACGTATCGCGAGACCTCGCTGGAAGCGCGCGCCGTCTTCCTGGAAACCATCGCCGAAGAGATCCTGGCCGTCGGCGACGATCTGATCGTACGCGCCATGGCCGAATCAGGCCTGCCGCGCGCGCGCCTGGAGGGCGAGCGTGGCCGTACCGTCGGCCAGCTCAGGCTGTTCGCCAGCGTGGTACGCGAAGGCAGCTGGCTGGAGGCACGTATCGATCCTGCGTTGCCGGAGCGTGCGCCGCTGCCGCGCAGCGACCTGCGACAGCGCCATGTCGCGCTGGGCCCGGTGGCGGTGTTCGGTGCCAGCAATTTCCCGTTGGCGTTCTCGGTAGCCGGGGGCGACACAGCCTCTGCGTTCGCGGCAGGGTGCCCGGTGGTGGTCAAGGCGCACAACGCCCATCCCGGGACCTCGGAACTGGTAGGTGTGGCCATCCGGACCGCCGTTGTCAAATGTGGCCTGCCGGAGGGTACGTTTTCGCTGATCTACGGTGCAGGTACCAGAATCGGCACTGCGCTGGTGTCCGACGCGCGCATCAAGGCGGTCGGCTTCACCGGTTCGCGTGGGGGGGGTACGGCACTGATGAAGGTGGCTGCTGCGCGCGCGGAGCCGATTCCAGTCTATGCCGAGATGAGCAGCATCAACCCGGTCTATCTCCTGCCCGAAGCGCTCAAGTCGCGTGGCGAGGCGTTGGGCAAGGCGTTTGTCGCCTCCCTGACCATGGGCGCGGGTCAATTCTGCACCAATCCGGGACTGTTGCTGGCGATCGATTCGCCGGAGTTGGACGTCTTCGTGGCTTCCGCATTGGACGCAATGAAGGAAGCGCCAGCCAGCGTCATGCTCACTCCGGGGATCAGCCAGGCCTATGCCGACGGCGTGTCCAGACTGGCCCGCCACGACAAGGTCACCATGCTTGCGCGCGGGCTGCCTGCCGAAGGTCCGAATCGTTGCCAGGCGGCCTGGTTCTGCACCGACGCAGCGCAATTCCTGGCCGATGAATCACTGCAGGCCGAAGTCTTCGGCGCATCCTCGATGCTGATCCGTTGCAAGGACCAGGCCGAACTGATCACGTTGAGCGAGAAGCTGGAAGGCCAACTCACCGCGACCCTGCAGATGGATGCCGGCGACATCGCCATAGCCAGGGCACTGCTGCCCACACTGGAGCGCAAGGCCGGCCGTATTCTGGCCAATGGTTGGCCGACCGGCGTGGAGGTGTGCCACGCGATGGTGCATGGCGGTCCGTTCCCGGCCACCTCTGACTCCCGCACCACCTCGGTGGGCACGCTGGCGATCCGCCGCTTCCTGCGTCCGGTCTGCTACCAGGACCTGGACCCAGAACTGTTACCGCAGGCGCTGGCGTACGGCAATCCACTGGGCATCTGGCGGCGTACCGATGGCGAACTCGGCAAGGCATGAGCGCGCTGTGGGGCACCGCCGGGAAGCTCGCGGCGTGACCGCGCGGCAGCGGCGCGCCGGCCACCGGGCGCGAGCAACCCAGCAGCGATAGGCCACACATGCCTGCGCGGCGGTCGGGAGGGCCGTCCGCCGTGCGGGAGCAACCACAACCACCACCATCGAAGCGCACCGCGCTTCCATCGTCAGGAGAGGGGATGATGGGCAGTATTCACAGTCGGCGGCTGCGCCGGCGGACATCGGCATTCGTGCTCGCGCTGGCGGCGGCGACGGCTCCGGCCCTGGCGGCCGAACTCAAGCTCGACGGCGACGGCTTCAACGCGGCCTCGGAAGACGGCCGCTACACCTTCGGCATCCACGGCCGCGTGCAGTTCGACGGCGGCTGGTTCGACAACGACGGGCGCGGCCGCGACAACGTCGCCGGCACCGAACTGCGCCGCGTGCGCCTGGCGATCTCGGGCAAGCTCGACGACTGGGGCTACGTGGCCGACTTCGACTTCGCCGGCGGCGAGATCACCGGCCAGACCGTGGCGCTCTCACATGCGGCCGGCCCGGGCACGCTGAGCATCGGCCAGATCAAGCCGTTCTACTCGCTGGAGTACACCACCGATGACCTATGGGCCGCGATGCAGGAGCGCTCCTGGGTCGCCGATACGATGGCGCCGGGCTATCGCTACGGTGCGCAGTGGGTCGGCGACAACGGCAGCTGGGTGTACGGCGCCAACCTCTACAACCAGGCCAACATGGACAGCGAACGCAACGACGGCATCGGCGGCTCCGCCCGCGTGGTGTGGCTGCCGCTGGCCGGTGGGGACGATGTCCTGCACCTCGGCGCCGACCTCGGCCGCGACCAGATCGGCAGGGGGCCGGACAACACTTACACCGGGTTGAGCACGACGGTGCGCGCCGCTGGCCACCTGTCCGACCAGTCGCGCTTCACCCTGGTGCGGTTCGATGATGGCCGCCAGGTGGACGTGGACAAGTACCTGGCCGAGTTCGCCTATTCCCGGGGCCCGGTCTACGTGCAGTCGGAAATCGGCCGCGCCCGCTACGACGACGGCGTGCAGGACGGCGAGCTGACCACCGGCTACGCCATCGTGGGCTGGTTCATCACTGGTCAGAGCCGCGGCTACGACCGCAAGAAGGCGCGCTTCACTCGGCCCAGCGGCATCGGCGCCGGCGGCGCCTGGGAACTGGCGCTGCGCTACGACAGCGCATGCGGCGAGCAGGACGACAGCGACATCCAGGTCAAGGCGTCCTCGCTGGGCGTGAACTGGTACGCCACCGGCAACGTGCTGTTGCGCCTGAACTACATCCACAGCGAAGCCGAGGACCGGCTGGCCCACACCTCCCTGGACAAGACCAACGCCATCACCGGCCGCGTGCAGATCGCGTTCTGACGTACCTCGGAGCTGACCCATGAATGCCACCACGACCGAAAAGAGGACGCGCATCCGCCTATGGATCGTGCTGTTCCTGTTCCTCGTCACCACCATCAATTACGCCGACCGCGCGACGCTGTCCATCGCCGGCTCGTCAATGCAGAAGGAGCTCGGCATCAGCGCCGAGCAGCTCGGCTTCATATTCTCCGCCTTCGGCTGGGCCTACGTGATCTGCCAGATTCCCGGCGGCTGGCTGCTGGACCGCTTCGGCGCCAAGAAGGTCTACGGTTGGGGCATCGCGCTGTGGTCGCTGTTCACCCTGCTGCAGGGCTTCATCCATTTATTGCCGGGCGGGATGATGGTGCCGGCGCTGTTCCTGCTGCGCTTCCTGGTCGGCATCGCCGAGGCGCCGTCGTTCCCGGGCAACAGCCGCATCGCCGCGGCGTGGTTCCCGACCCACGAGCGCGCGTCGGCATCGGCGCTGTTCAACTCGGCCCAGTACTTCGCCACGGTGATCTTCGCGCCGCTGATGGGCTGGATGGTGGCTAGCTTCGGCTGGCACCACGTGTTCATCGTGATGGGCGGCGTAGGCCTGCTGGTGGCCATCGCCTGGAAGCACGTGATCTACAGCCCGCGCCAGCACCCGCGCGCCAGCAAGGTCGAGATCGACTACATCGCCGACAACGGCGGTCTGGTGGACATGGATCTTCCCAGCGCGAAGAAGTCCGGCAGCCAGTGGTTCTACATGAAGCAGCTGCTGACCAACCGCATGATGCTGGGCGTTTACCTGGGCCAGTACTGCATCAACGGCATCACCTACTTCTTCCTGACCTGGTTCCCGGTGTACCTGGTGCAGGAGCGCGGCATGTCGATCCTCAAGGCCGGCTTCGTCGCCTCGCTGCCGGCGCTGTGCGGCTTCGCCGGCGGCGTGCTCGGCGGCCTCTTTTCCGACTGGCTGCTGCGGCGCGGGCATTCGCTCACCTTCGCGCGCAAGCTGCCGATCGTGCTGGGTCTGAGCCTGTCGGCCAGCATCGTGTTGGCCAACTACACAGAGGTGGAATGGATCGTAGTGGCGGTGATGGCGCTGGCGTTCTTCGGCAAGGGCGTGGGCGCGCTGGGCTGGGCGGTGGTGTCCGACACCGCGCCGCGGCAGGTGATCGGCTTGGCCGGCGGCGTGTTCAACATGTTCGGCAACATCGCCTCGATCACCACCCCGATCATCATCGGCTTCATCGTCGCGCGTACTGGCTCGTTCGAATGGGCGCTGGCGTTCGTGGCTGCCAACGGCATCGTCGCCGTGCTCAGCTACCTAGTGATCGTCGGCCGGATCGAGCGCATCGAGCTGAAGGACCCGCCGCAGGACGGCCAGCTGCAGGCGGTACCCGCACCCCAGCATTGAGCAAGACAGCCAGGAACCACGTATGTCCGCAGTCCCCGTGACCCAGCCGCAGTGGCGTTCGATCAAGCTGCGCCAGGAAGACAACGTCGCCGTCGTGGTCAACGACGGCGGCGCCCCCGCCGGTGCCGTGTTCCAGGACGGCATCGCCGCAACCGAGGCCGTCCCGCAAGGGCACAAGGTGGCGCTGGCCGACATCCCGGCCGGCGCGGCGGTGATCCGCTATGCCACGCCGATCGGTTATGCCAACCGCGATATCGCCCGCGGCCAGTGGGTGCAGGAGGACATGCTGGACATGCCCTCGGCGCCGCAGCTTGACGCACTGGACCTGAGCCTGCACCCGGCCAGGCCGGTCGAGCCGCTGCACGGCTACAGCTTCCAGGGCTACCGCAACCGTGACGGCAGTGTCGGCACCCGCAACATCCTCGGCATCATGACCAGCGTGCAGTGTGTGGTCGGCGTGCTCGGCCACGCGGTCGAGCGCATCCGAGCCGAACTGCTGCCGAAGTATCCCAACGTCGACGACGTGGTGGCGATCAACCACGTCTACGGCTGCGGCGTGGCGATCACCGCGCCAGAGGCGATCATCCCGATCCGCACCTTGCGCAATATCGGCCGCAATCCCAACTTCGGCGGGCAGGCGATGGTAGTGGGGCTGGGCTGCGAGAAGCTGGTTCCGGAAAGGCTGCTGCAGGACGACATCAGCGATGCCGACAGCAGCGTGTACCGGTTGCAGGAAGCGACCATGGGCTTCCAGGACATGGTGGCGAGCATTATGGACCTGGCTGAGCAGCGGCTGCGGCGGCTCGACCAGCGCCGGCGCGAGACCGTGCCGGCGTCGGAACTGGTGGTCGGCATGCAGTGCGGTGGCAGCGACGCGTTCTCCGGCATCACCGCCAACCCGGCGCTGGGCGTGGCCGCTGACCTGCTGGTACGTGCCGGTGCGACGGTGATGTTCTCGGAGAACACTGAGGTCCGCGATGGCATTCACCTGCTCGCGCCGCGCGCCGCCAGCGAGGAGGTGGCGCGGGCGCTGGTGCGCGAGATGGCCTGGTACGACCGCTACCTGGCGCGCGGCGACGCCGACCGCAGCGCCAACACCACGCCGGGAAACAAGAAGGGCGGGCTGTCCAACATCGTCGAGAAGGCGATGGGGTCGATCGCCAAGTCTGGCAGCAGCGTCATCTCGGGGGTGGTGCCGCCGGGGGAGCGGGTGAATGGACGTGGCCTGCAGTACTGCGCCACGCCGGCCAGCGACTTCGTCTGCGGTACCTTGCAGACCGCCGCCGGCATGAACCTGCATATCTTCACCACCGGCCGTGGCACGCCCTACGGCCTGGGCATGGTGCCGGTGATCAAGGTCGCCACGCGCAGCGAACTGGCGCGCCGTTGGTCGGACCTGATGGACGTGGACGCCGGCGCGGTGGCAACCGGCGAGAAGACCCTGGACGAGCTGGGCTGGGAGATCTTCCGGATGTACCTGGACGTGGCCAGCGGCCAGCGCACCTGGGCCGAGAAGCACCGCCTGCACAACGACCTGGCGCTGTTCAACCCGGCGCCGATCACCTGAGCGCCGGTCCAGTCGGGACGCGGTCGGAGCGAGCGGCTCGTCAGCCCTTGCCCAGCACCGCGGCCAGCGCGCGCTGGGCGACGGCGTTCTCCTCCGGCCGGCCGATGCTGATGCGCACCCAGCTGTCGTACGGCGGGAACGCGCGGCCGATCTGCACCCCGCGCGCCAGCAACCCGGCGGCGACCTGCACCTGCGGGCGGCCGCTGTCGAAGAACACGAAGTTGCCGGCCGGCTGCGCGTAGCGCAGGCCGAGCCCGTCCAGTGCCTGCAGCCAGCGCGCACGCTCGGCGGCGACCTGCCGGCGCACGCTGGCCAGGTGACCCGGATCGCCCAGGCTGGCGGACGCGGCGGCGATCGACAGCTGGTTGAGCGCGTGCGCGCCGCCGACGCCTCGCTGGCGCAGCGCGTCGGCCAGCGGGTGCGGCACCAGCGCGTAGCCGATCTGCAGCCCGGCCAGCGCATGCAGCTTGCCCAGCGTGCGGAACACCGCCACGTTCGCGCCCTCGCGCAGGTGTCGCACCGCGGTCAGCCGCGCGAAGTCCTCCTGGTAGTCGAGATAGGCCTCGTCGACGATCACCAGTGCGCGCCGCGCCGCCGCGCGCACGAACGCATCGAACGCGCCGCCTTCGCTGAGCGTGCCCGACGGGTTGTGCGGGTTGACCACGAACAGCGCGCGCGTCTGCGGCCCGACCGCGGCGGCCAGCGCCGGCAGGTCGTTCTCCAGCTTCGCGTCCAGCGGCACCTCCACCGCGCGGCCGCCGAACGGCGCGGCGGCATCGACCAGCGCGCCGTAGCCCGGCACCGAGTAGACGAACTCGCCCGCACCCTGGCTGAGCGCCAGATGCTGGCCGAGCGCCTCCAGCACCTCGCCGATGATCACCTGCTCCGACGCCACCCCTTCCAGCGTGGCGATCTGCCGCTGCAGCGCCTCGGCCTGCGCCGGGGTGACGTAGCGCGGGGCATCGGCCAGCGCGCGCTGCACCGCCGCGGCCACGCGTGGCGAGGGGCCGTAGCTGCTCTCGTTGAGGTCCAGGCGGATGAGGCCGGAGGCGGCCGAAGCGTCATTGGCCGTGACGACGCGCTGTGCCGCCGCCGCGGCCGGCGCCAGCACGGCGGCGGCGACGCCGAGACCGCCGGCACGCAGCCAGCGGCGGCGGGAAGGATCGAAGGCAGGGATATCGGTCATGTGGGGTCCTTGGATGGAATGCGCGGCCGGAGAACCCGGCGGAACGCAAGCGGCCGCCGTGGCAGCGGCGGGGCCGCGATGGGCATGCCCGGCAGAGCCCCATCGCGGCTCGCGCCGCTGCCGCGACACGGGATCGCTGGCCTCAGAACTTCGTCTCGATGCGCGCGTAATAGTAGGTCCCGCTCCAGCCGAACGGCGACAGCTCGCTGTACGGGAACACGCCGTAGGTATCCGCGCCGGACACCGCCGTGGTGGTGGCGATGTTGCGGGTGGGGTAGGTGTTGAACACGTTGTCCACGCCCAGCACCAGCTTGAACGCGTCGCTGAAGCGGTAGGACACGTCGAAGTCGGTCACCCACTTCGGTTCCAGCACCTGGATCACGTCGTAGTTGCCGGCGCTGCCGGCCTCGGTCGGCAGCGTGCTGAAGCGGGTCGAGCCCTTGGCGAACTCGGCGACGTTGGCCGCGCTCTGGTTGGTCGCGGCCACGCCCTGGATCTTGCCGTAGCGGTGCGTGCTCAGGTTCAGCCCCCAGCGCCGCGCGTCCCAGCCCAGCCCGAGCACCAGGTTGTCGCGCGGCTGGCCCTTCTCCACCCGGGTGCGCTCGGTGATGTCGAACAGCGGCGTGCGCACGCCCAGGTCCAGCAACTGCTGCGGCGTGCTCGCCACGTGCTGCAGCTCGGTCTTGTTGCGGTTGTAGGCCAGCGTGGCGGTGAGGCGGCCATGGTCGCCCAGTTGCCACAGGTAGCGCGCGGAGAAGTCCACGCCGGTGGTGCGGGTGTCGGCGGCATTGCTGAAGTAGCGCACGCTGGTCACCCCGGGCGAGCCGAGCGCGGCCAGGTAGTCGCGGATGGCGCTGGAGCCGGAGGCGTCGACGAAGTTGCTGGACAGGAAGATGCGGTGGTCGATGTCGATGCGGTACACGTCCAGCGAGGCCACCAGCCCGCGCCAGCCCCAGGTCAGCCCGGCGGTGAGGTTGGTGGCCTTCTCCGGCTTGAGGTCGCGCGCGCCCAGCGCCCGCGCCTCCACCGAGTCCACCGGCGCGGTGCGCACCAGCACGTACTCGGGCAGGCCGGTATCGACGTTGTTGAGGGTGCGGCTGCTGGTGGAGCTGTAGTACTGCTGCGCCAGCGCCGGGGCATGGAAGCCGGTGCTGGCCGAGGCGCGCAGGGCCACGCCACCGCCCAGCTCGTAGCGCAGCGCCAGCTTGCCGTTGGTGGTGGAGCCGAAGTCGCTGTAGTCCTCGTAGCGGCCGGCCAGCGAGACCAGGAAGCGGTCGGTCACGTCGGTCTCGGCCTCGGCGTAGGCGGAGACGTTGTGACGGTGGTAGTCGCCGGCATCGCCCGGCTGGATGCCGGCGAAGCCCTGCGAACCGATGGTCGGCACCGCGCCGGCGGCCGGGCCGTCGAGCACGGTGTAGGGCCCCCACAGGTAGGAGGCTTCCTCGCCCGGCGAGATCTCGTAGCCGTCGCGGCGGTACTCGGCGCCCAGCGCCAGCCGCAGCGGCGCGTGCCAGCCCAGCTCGAAGCTGTTGGCGAGGTCCAGGTTGGTGGTCCACTGCGAGGCGGCGTAGCGGCCGTTGTAGAACGCGGTCGGGCTGTCGGCACCGAGGGTGGCGTTGAGCGTGTTGCGGGTGCGGTACTCCAGCTCGTTGCGGCCGTAGACCGTGCTCAGGTCCCAGCGCCAGTCGCCGGCATAGCCCTTCAGCCCGGTCGCCAGCGAGGCGTTGGTGCTGCGCGTATCCACCCACGGCAGGAAGCCGTCCGGGTAGATCGCGCGCACGTTCTCGTTCTGCCCGGAACGCCGCAGCGAGGCGTTGGAGCTGCCGTCGCTGACGCCGTAGCCGCCGAAGGCGTAGACCTCCAGCCCTTCGGCCCAGGCCAGCGGCTTGCGCAGGTTGCCGAACACGGTTTTCTCCACCGTGTCGGCGGTGTCGGCGAAGCGCCACAGCCCGGCGCGGTCGATGCTGGCCTCGCGCGGGTCGGCCACCGCGCCGGCCGCGGCGCCGCCGATCGGCGTCAGGCCGATGCCCGAGCCGTAGTTGCCGGAGAGCGCCACCGGCTGGCCGTCTGCGCCGATGCCGAAGTACTGCTGGCGGGTGTCGGCCTGCGCGCGGTTGGCGCCCTTGCGGTCGCGGTAGTCGGCGGTGAAGTGCACGCCGCCGCCCTCGGGAAAGGCGAAGCCGGCATCCAGCGAGACCTTGGTGGTGTCGCCGCCGCCGTCCTCGGTGCTGCCGTAGCTGGCGATGCCGTCGAAGCCGGCGTCCTCGCGCAGCACGATGTTGACCACGCCGGCGATGGCGTCCGAGCCGTACTGCGCCGAGGCGCCGTCGCGCAGCACCTCGATGTGCTCGATCGCGCTGACCGGGATCGCGTTGAGGTCGGTGGACACCGCGCCCTTGCCGACGGTGCCGCCGGTGTTGACCCAGGCGCTGGCGTGGCGGCGCTTGCCGTTGACCAGCACCAGCGTCTGGTCGGGCGAGAGCCCGCGCAGCGTCGCCGAGCGGATGTGGGTGTTGCCGTCCGGCGTGGTCGGGTGCGGGAAATTGAACGAGGGCA
>JAFADB010000332.1 GCA_023425225.1 Pseudomonadota bacterium | reverse complement strand
CGCGCCGCTTGTGGATATCCTCCGAGGCGCTCGGGTGCCATGGGTCCGTATGCGGCGACGAAACCTGCCAGCGGCGGCAGGCAACTGGGCATCGAGGCAGCCAATGCCGGATGACCCGACAGCTGGCCGCGATGTCCTGGTCCTGGAGCGTCCTCAGCCGAGCAGCAACTGCGTGATGCTGCCCGCCGCATCGCGGCCTTCGGCCACGGCGGTGACGACCAGGTCGGCGCCACGCACGCAATCGCCGCCGGCGAACAGCCGCGGGTTGGTGGTCTGGTAGGGCAGGCGCGGGCCGCTGTCGGCCGCGCTGGCGGCGATGCGGCCGTTGGGCGTGGCCTCGACCCCCTGCGCAGCCAGCCATTCCGGCAGCGAGGGCGAGAAACCGAAGGCGATGATCACCACGTCCGCCTCCAGCAGCGACTCGCTGCCCTCGATCGGCTCGGCGCGACGGCGGCCCTGCGCGTCGGGTTCGCCCGGCCGCGTCTGCACCACGGTCACGCCGATCACCTCGTCGTCGGCGCCGGCCTCGATCGACAGCGGCTGGCGGTTGAACAGGAAGCGCACGCCTTCCTCGCGGGCGTTGGCCACCTCGCGCGCCGAACCGGGCATGCTGGCCTCGTCGCGGCGGTAGGCGCAGGTGACCTTGGCCGCGCCCAGGCGGATGGCGCTGCGCACGCAGTCCATGCCGGTGTCGCCGCCGCCGAGCACCACCACGCGCCTGCCGGTCAGGTCGGGCAGGGCGATCTTGTCTTCCCAGCCGGCGATCGGCCGGCCCCACGGGTCGTTGCCGCTGACGATGCGCGCGTTCTGCACCAGGAACGGCAGCGCCGGCAGCACGCCCTTGAGCTCCTGCCCGGGCAGGCCACCGTCGGTGTAGCGGTAGGCGCCGGTACCGAGGAACACCGCGTCGTACTCCTCCAGCAGCTGCTCGATGGCGACGTCGCGGCCGACTTCCACGCCCAGGCGGAACTCGACGCCCATGCCCTCGAGCACTTCGCGGCGCTGGGCGATGACCGCCTTGTCCAGCTTGAAGCTGGGGATGCCGAACTGCAGCAGGCCGCCGACCTGCTCGTAGCGGTCGTAGACCACGGCCTGGATGCCGGCACGCGCCAGGCGGTCGGCGCACGACAGCCCGGCCGGACCGGCGCCGATCACCGCCACGCGCTTGCCGGTGGCCTCGACCTTGCTCAGGTCCGGGCGCCAGCCGGCCGCCAGCGCGGTGTCGACGATGTACTTCTCCACCGCGCCGATGGTGACCGCGCCGAACTCCTCCAGCGTGCAGGCGCCTTCGCACAGGCGGTCCTGCGGGCAGACGCGGCCGCAGACCTCGGGCAGCGGATTGGTCGAGTGGCACAGCGCGGCGGCCTCTTCGATGCGGTTCTCCTGCACCAGCTGCAGCCACTGCGGGATGGCGTTGTGCACCGGGCACTTCCAGCTGCAGTAGGGATTGCCGCAGTCCAGGCAGCGCCCGGCCTGGTGCTGCGCCTCGGCCAGGCCGAACTTGCCGTACAGCTCGCCCCAGTCACCGGAGGTGCGCAGTTCGACCGGGATGCGCCGCGGCATTTCGCGCGGCAGGTCGAGGAATTGGAAGGCTTGCTTGCGGCTCATAGAAGGATTCCGTGGCGTGTTACCTGCTCCCGCCAGCGGGAGCAGGTGCCCCGTAGGGGCGGATGAGGGTTCGGAGCTGCGTTGCCCTCACCCCGAGCCCCGCTCCCG
This sequence comes from Pseudomonadota bacterium, assembly GCA_023425225.1. Taxonomy (GTDB): domain Bacteria; phylum Pseudomonadota; class Gammaproteobacteria; order Xanthomonadales; family Xanthomonadaceae; genus MMGLT7. Next base: position 2,345 of record JAFADB010000332.1, on the reverse strand, counting down.
CATGCGGGAGCGGGCGCTTGGCTCAGGCGGCGCGTCGCAGCGACTCGGTCAGCGACTCGATGCTGGCAGCCTTGGGTTTGACCAGCCAGAACTTGCCGATGTAGTCGCGGAACTCGTCCAGGATCTGCTGCGCCCAGATGCTGCCGGTCAGCTCGCGGTGGCGGCTGACCAGCCGGTGCACGTGCTGGCGGTGGTTCTCGAAGCCCTCGGCGGAGATGCGGTGGATGTCGATCAGCTCGTGGTTGAAGCGGTCGACGAAATCGCGCTCGATGTCGAGCACGTAGGCCAGCCCGCCGGTGAAGCCGGCGCCGAAGTTCAGCCCGACCTTGCCCAGCACCAGCACCACGCCGTCGGTCATGTACTCGCAGCAGTGGTCGCCGGCGCCTTCCACCACCGCCAGCGCGCCGGAATTGCGCACCGCGAAGCGCTCGCCGGCGCGGCCGGCGGCGAACAGCTCGCCGCCGGTGGCGCCGTACAGGCAGGTGTTGCCGATGATGGCGGTGCTGCGCGCCTCGAAGCGCGCCGCGCGCGGCGGCCGGATCACCAGCCGCCCGCCGGCCATGCCCTTGCCGACGTAGTCGTTGGCCTCGCCCTCGACTTCCAGGTTCAGGCCGCCTGCATTGAACGCGCCGAAGCTCTGTCCGGCGCTGCCGCGGAAGCGCAGGTTCAGCGGCGCGTCGTCCATGCCGTGGTTGCCGTGGGCGCGGGCGATGGCGCCGGACAGGCGCGCGCCGATCGCGCGGTCGGTGTTGTGGATCAGGAAGCGGTGCTCGCCGCCGGTCTTGTTGGCGATGGCGTCGGCCAGCTGTCCGTCCAGCTGCGTGGCCAGGCTGTCCGGCGGCTCGTACAGGCGCTGCGCGGCGCAGTGGCCGCCGTCGTAGCCGGCCTTGCCCAGCAGCTGTGCCAGGTCCACGCGCACGCCTTCGCGCGGGTTGGCCGGGATCTGCTCGAGCAGGTCGGTGCGGCCGACGATCTCGTCCAGCGAGCGCGCGCCCAGGTACGACAGCCACTGCCGCACTTCCTGGCTGAGCAGGTGGAAGAAGCTCTCCACGCGCTCGGGCAGGCCCTTGAAGTACTGGCTGCGCAGGCGCTCGTCCTGGGTGGCCACGCCGGTGGCGCAGTTGTTGAGGTGGCAGATGCGCAGGTACTTGCAGCCGAGCACGATCATCGGCGCGGTGCCGAAGCCGAAGCTGTCGGCGCCCAGCAGTGCTGCCTTGACCACGTCCAGGCCGGTCTTCAGGCCGCCGTCGGTCTGCAGGATGGTGCGCGAGCGCAGGTCGTTGGCCACCAGCGCCTGGTGCGACTCGGCCACGCCCAGCTCCCACGGCACGCCGGCGTGGTGGATCGAGCTGATCGGGCTGGCGCCGGTACCGCCATCGTGGCCGGACACGGTGATCAGGTCGGCGCCGGCCTTGACCACGCCGGCGGCGATCGTGCCCACGCCGGCATGGCTGACCAGCTTCACCGACACCAGCGCCTTCGGGTTGACCTGCTTGAGGTCGTAGATCAGCTGCGCCAGGTCCTCGATGGAATAGATGTCGTGGTGCGGCGGCGGGCTGATCAGGCCGATGCCGGGCTTGGCGTAGCGCAGCCGCGCGATCAGCTCGTTGACCTTGTGCCCGGGCAGCTGGCCGCCCTCGCCGGGCTTGGCGCCCTGGGCGACCTTGATCTGCAGCACCTCGGCGTTGACCAGGTACTCCGGGGTGACGCCGAAGCGGCCGGAGGCCACCTGCTTGATCTTGGAGCGCTTCTCGGTGCCGTAGCGGGTCGGGTCCTCGCCGCCCTCGCCGGAGTTGGAACGCCCGCCGAGGCGGTTCATCGCGATGGCCAGCGCCTCGTGCGCCTCGGGCGAGAGCGCGCCGAGCGAAATGGCGGCGGTGTCGAAGCGGCGCAGGATGTCGTCGGCCGCGGCGACCTCCTCGAGCGGGGTCGGCACCGGCGCCTGCTTCAGCTGCAGCAGGTCGCGCAGGGTGGACGGCGGGCGCGCGTGCACCGCCGCCACGTACTGCTGCCAGTCGGCCCACTCGCCGCTGCGGGTGGCGCGCTGCAGGCTCATCACCACGTCCGGATTGAACATGTGGTACTCGCCGCCGTGCACGTACTTGAGCACGCCGCCGATCTCGGGCCGGGCCAGTTCGTTCCAGCCGCGCTCGGACAGCTGCCTGGCCTCGGTGTCCAGCCGCGCCAGGCCGACGCCGCCGACGCGGCAGTGGGTGTCGGGGAAGCACAGCTCGACCACGTCCGGGTCCAGGCCGAGGATCTCGAACAGCTGCGCGCCGCGGTAGCTGGCGATGGTGCAGATGCCCATCTTGGAGATGATCTTGGACAGGCCCTTGAGCAGGCCC
>JAFADB010000329.1 GCA_023425225.1 Pseudomonadota bacterium | reverse complement strand
CGGGCCTGTTCACGCCGCCAGACGGGCGGCATCGACGGCCTGCAACGCCTGCTCGATCAATGCCCAGTCCGCGCCACTGCGATGCGCGCCCTCGCTGAGCACCTGGCGGAACAGGCGGCCGCCGGGCTGGCCATGGAACAGTCCCAGCAGGTGGCGGGTGACGTGCTTGAGCGCCAGCCCCTGCTCCAGCTGCGCCTGCACATAGGGCTGCAGGCCGCGCAGCAGGTCCCCGCGCGGCCTCGGGGCAGCTCCGGTCAGGGCGGCATCCAGCAGGTGCAGCACATAGGGGTCGTGATAGGCGGCACGGCCCAGCATCACGCCATCGACCTGCCGCAGGTGCGCCAGCGCCGGCTCGACGCCGGCGATGCCGCCGTTGAGCACCACCTGCAGATCGGAGCGCTCGCCACGCAGGCGGTAGGCCCAGTCGTGGCGCAGCGGCGGCACCTCGCGGTTCTCCTTGGGCGAGAGCCCCTGCAGCCAGGCATTGCGCGCGTGCACCACGAACAGGCCGCAGCCGGCCGCAGCCACCTGGTCGATGAAGGCGCGGAAGCGCTCGTAGTCGTGCTCGTCGTCGACCCCGAGCCGGCACTTCACCGTGACCGGGATGTCGACCGCGGCGACCATCGCCGCCACGCACTCGGCCACCAGCCCCGGCTCGCGCATCAGGCAGGCGCCGAAGCGCCCGGCCTGCACCCGGTCCGAGGGGCAGCCGCAGTTGAGGTTGATCTCGTCGTAGCCCCAGTCCTGGCCGATGCGTGCGGCCTGCGCCAGCAGCGCCGGCTCGCTGCCGCCCAGTTGCAGCGCCAGCGGCTGCTCGACCGGGTCGAAGCCCAGCAGGCGCCCGCGGTCGCCATGGATCACCGCATTGGCGTGCACCATCTCGGTGTACAGCCGCGCCGACGGCGCCAGCAGCCGATGGAACACCCGACAATGACGGTCGGTCCAGTCCATCATCGGGGCCACGGACAGGCGCACGGAGGCTTGGTAGCGGGCTTTGTCGCCGTCGGACGAACGCGCCGGATTGTGCTGGAGGTCGGTGCTGCTCATTGCGGGATCTGTCGGGGTACGGTACCGGCGGACGCGGGTTCGATCCGCCCCGGCGCCGCCATTCTGGCGCGCCGCCGCCTGTCCGCGCGCGGGGCGTCAGGGTACACGGTTCCCGTGCGACTCCCGCCGGCGAGCGCGCGGCGGTTCAGCCATGACATGGGCATGGCGGCATTGGAGATCGCCGCCGTGCCCTTACCGACGGGTGCGACGACCGGCTGCAGCGGCCAATGCGCCGCCGCACCCGACGTATCGGGATTGCACCCCCCGCACCCGCCGCCCCCGGCCTGGCGGCCGGAACGCGGCGGGTCCGCGTCAGCCGCCGAAATCCACCGACAGCTCCAGCTGCACCGAGCGGCCGTAGGCGTTGTAGATGCCGACGTCGTAGTACGGCCAGCCGCTGTTGGTCCGGTCCACCGGCGGGCGCTTGTTGGTGATGTTGTTGACCGAGAGCATCAGGCCGAGCAGGTCGCTGAAGCGGTAGCTCACGCTGCCGTTGTAGGTGGTCCACGGCCCGATGTTGCGGTCGGTGCCGGCCGAGTTCCAGGTCGGCGCGTTGCGGATGCCGTACAGCGTGGCCGCCAGCGGGCCGCGGTTCCAGCCGATGCTGGCGGTGGTGCGGTCGTGCAGCTCGTTGGAGTTGGCGCAGCACAGCTGGTCGTAGGTCGGGTCGCCGGCCTTCTGCTGCATGGTGTGCTTGAGCGCGCGGTAGTGGCCCAGCTGCAGGTCGAAGTCGCCGGCCGCGGCGGTGGCCCACTTGTACTGCAGCGCCGCCTGCAGGCCGGTCTGGCGCTGCCTGGACAGGTTGATCGGGTAGGTCTGCACCTCGGCGATGCCGTTGGGGTTGACCGGATCGGTGGCCGGCAGGCGGGTCACCTGCGCCATCACCGCCTGGCAGGTGGGCGAGTTGATGTCGTACGGGGTCTGCCCGTTGTCAGATACGCCCAGCCGGCAATTGCCCTCCAGCGCGAGGATGTCGTCGGTCCCCAGCAGTGCCACCTCGTTCTCGATCTCGATGGAGTTGAAGTCCAGCGACATCGTCAGGGCGTTGCCCAGCGTGGACCACACCACGCCGTAGGTGAAGGTCTTGGCGGTGATGTCGCCCAGTTCGCGGTTGCCGGTGCTCACCGCGCGGATGGAGCCGTCGGCCTGGGCGCAGTCGTCGTAGTTGCCCGAGCCGTAGCCGGCTTGGCGGCACTGGTAGTAGTCGGTGGCGCTGCTGAAGCCGCTGGATTCGGACGAGTACAGGTAGAACATGTCCGGCGAGCGGAACGCGGTGGCGTAGCTGCCGCGCAGCAACAGACTGTCGACCGGCCGGTACTCCAGGCCGCTCTTCCAGGTGAACTTGCCGTTGCCGCCGCCGCCCTGCAGCGCGTAGCGGTCGTAGCGGCCGGACAGGTTGACGTTGAAGCTGCTCGTGACCGGTATCTGCAATTCCACGCCGCCGGCATACAGGTCGCGCTCGCCCTGCGCCACGGTGACGCCCGGATTGCCGCGGAACAGCGTCTCCGATCCCGGCGCGGCCGAGCGGTTGTTGAAGTTCTCGCGCTGGCCCTGGACGATGGCCGCGAAACCCACCGGGCCGGCCGGCAGCTCGAACAGCGAGGAGCTGGTCAGCAGCGCGGTGGCGCTCTGGTTCCACGAGGTCGACTTGGCGCGGTTGATGGCACTGAACTGCTGGTACTGCGCCGCGGTGAGCGGCTGGTACAGCAGGTCGTCGTTGGGCGTGTAGATCGGGTAGCCGGCGGCATCCACGCCCAGCTGCGGGCCCAGGTAGTAGTCGTCGATGCCGTTGGCGGCGAGGAAGTCGGTGGCCTTGCGGATGGCGCTGCTGCCGGAACGGCTGAGGTAGACGTCGTAGTCGAAGCCGCTGTCGCCCAGCGGCCCGCGCACGCCGGCGGCAATGTTGTACGAGCGCGTGTACACGCGCTGGTCCTTGGCATGCAGGCCCACTTCCTCCGGGGCGAAGATGCGTTGCCACTGCTCGTAGCGGCCGGTGGTCTGGTTGTAGAAGCTCTGGTTCCAGAACGGGCTGCCGCCGGTGTAGGTCGGGCGGCCGTAGCTGAGCAGGATGTCGCTGTAGAACTCGGTCTGCGGGGTGATGTGGTAGCGCAGCAGCGTGCTGGCGTTGACGTTCTCGCTCTCGTTGAGCAGCGAGGCGGTACCCACGTTCTTCAGGCTGCCGCAGTAGTAGCCGCCGTTGGCGATGTCGCGGTGGGCGTACTCGGTGCTGCCGCCGTACAGGTGGGACAGCGGCGCGCAGGCCGCGGCGCCCGGGTCGATGTAGTGGCTGGCGCCGGCGGTGAGGTCCTGGCGCAGGAATGTGCGCGCCGGATCCACCGGGTCGGCGGTCGGGCTGTCGGCGGCGCTGTCGAGGTAGCCGCGGTCGAAGCCGTAGATCGGCTTCTGCTTCTCGTACTGCAGCCCGTAGCTGATGTCCCAGTCGCCGAGCTGGGTGCCGCTGCTGAACTGGAAGCGCTGGTTGCTGCCGCCGCCGTCGCTGTAGCCGCCGGCGCGGTACTTCAGGTGGGTGCCCTCGACATGGTCCTTGAGCACGATGTTGACCACGCCGGCGATGGCCGCCGAGCCGTAGACCGAGGACTGGCCGCCGGTCAGCACGTCCACCCGCTCGACCATGCCCATCGGGATGTTGGCGATGTCGACGATGCTGGTGTTGCCGTTGTAGGCCAGCGGATAGCTGCTCATCGGCCGGCCGTTGAGCAGGGTCAGCGTGTAGCTCGGGTCCAGGCCGAACAGGCTGATGGTCTTGGCGCCGGGCGTGTAGTTGCCGGTGCCCTGCGAGTCCTGCACCGAGCCGTTGGACTGCGGCAGCGAACGCAGCGCGTCGAACACGTTGGTGAAGCCCTGTTTCTCCATGTCCTCGGCGGTGACGCTGGTGACCGGCGAGGGGCCTTCGACCTGCGCGCGCGGGATCAGCGAGCCGGTCACGCGCACGGTGTCGAGCTGGCGGGCCTGCTGCGAACCGGATTGCGACGGCTCGGCCGGGGCCGCGTCCTCGGACGATGTGGACTGGGCCTGCGCCGCCAGCGGCGGGAACAGGGCGGATGCGATCAGCAACGACAACAACCTCGGCTTCATCTGGATTCTCTCCCATGCAGATGGCGCCCCGGCGCGGATGGCGGCAGGGCTGACGGACGTCGGAAAGCGGGGCGGAACATGCAACGCATCGGGGAGCGAACCCGGATCAGTGCAGGCGATGCCCTCCGCCGGTCCGGCAGCCGCCGCACGCAGGCGGACGGGCCGCGTGCGCGTCCGGGCCGGCCCCCCTCGCCGGGCAGGACTTCACGCCGACCCGGGCCGGGCAGGCCCGTGGTCGCGGCCGAGGCCGTGCAGCAGCTGCAATCCAGCACCAATCATTCCGCCCTCCAGCGTCGCACCCCTGCACGGCCGATTTAAATCGTTTGAAATATGAGTGTCAAAGAACCGACGTCACGTTTACGCAAACACGTCAGTACTGCGCTGCAGCAAGTGTTGCCAAGCATTGCCGGCTTCATGCAGGATCGATGGCAGGCTTGTTAATCGATTTAATCTTGATGGCCAAACGGCTCGCCACACCGCGACGCGTCACCCTCGCCGACATCGCCCGGAGCTGCGGGGTCTCCAGCGCCACGGTGTCGCTGGTGCTCGGCGGCAGCCCGCTGGTCGGCAGCGCCACCCGCGAGCGGGTGCAGAAGGAGATCGTCCGCCAGGGCTACGTCTACAACCGCAGTGCGGCCAACCTGCGCCGGCAGGTGTCCACCAGCGTGGCGCTGGTGGTCAATGACCTGTCCAACCCGTTCGTGGCCGAATTCGCCGCCGGGGTGGACGAGGCCCTGGCCGAGGCCGGCTGCGTGCTGCTGCTGGGCAGCAGCGGCGAGTCGGTCGAACGCCAGCGCGCGGTGCTGATCTCGCTGATGGGCCACATCCCGGCCGGGGTGATCCTGACCCCGGCCGAGGGCACCACCGCCGCCGACCTGGAGCCGGCGGTGGGACGGCATACGCCGCTGCTGCTGTTCAACCGCGAGGTGCCCGGCTCGACCTGGGACTACCTGGGCGCCGACAACGCCACCGGCGCGCGCCTGGCCACCGAGCACCTGCTGGCGCAGGGCCATCGCCGCATCGCCTTCTTCGGCGGCCACCGCGAATCCAGTTCCTGCCGCCAGCGCCTGGAGGGCTACAGCGCCGCGCTGCACGCCGCCGGCATCGCGCCGGAGCCGCGCTGGATCGTCGAGTGCGCGCCCACCCGGCTGCAGGCGGCCACCGCCACCGCGGCGCTGTTCGCGCGCGACCCGGCGCCGACCGCCGCGGTGGCCTACAACGACGGCGTGGCGCTGGGCCTGATGATGGGCCTGCGCGCGCGCAACATCCGTCCCGGCGCGGACTTCGCCATCACCGGCTTCGACGACATCGCCGAGGCCGCGGCCACGGTGCCGCCGCTGACCACGCTGGCCACCGGCCCGCGCGCGCTCGGGCGCAAGGCGGTGCAGATCGTGCTCGACCGCGACCGCGCGCAGCCCGCGCCGCGGCAGGTGATCGCGCCGGTGCAGCTGGTGCTGCGCGAGAGCTCGCTCAGCTATGCCCATCCGCTGCCGCCGGCCTCCGCCGGCAGCGCACCGACCGGAGACCTGTCCGCGTGAATCCCGCTTTCCGTCTTTCGTCGCGCCTGCGCGCGGCACTGCCGCTGGCCGTCGCGTTGGCCCTGGTCCCCACCATCGCAGCCGCCACCCCGGGCGGCTTCGCCACCTCGTTCGAGGACGGCCAACCGGCGCCTGCGGCAGCCGGCGACACCGGCCTGGCGCTGCAGCCGGGTGCCGGGCCGGCCGCGCCGTATGCGGCCAAGGCCGGCAGCGGCTATTCCGGGCAGCGCGCGCTGCACTACGCCAGCCAGGGCCGTGGCGGGCGGCAGCAGCTGTTCGACGTGGACGTGCCGATCGGCGCGGACACCACGCTGTCGTGGCTGGTGCTGCCGGAGATCGTCGGGGGCGACACCGTCGCCTCCACCTACGTCTCGCTGGACCTGCGGCTGGACGACGGCACGCGGCTGTCGGCCGCCGAGGCGCGCGACCAGCACGGCGTCGCCGTCGGCGCGCATGCGCAGGGCGAGTCGAAGACGCTGTACCCGCAGCAATGGGCGCGCAAGCAGGTCCGCCTGGGCGAGATCGCCGCGCTGCGCGGGCGCCGCGTGGTCGCCATCGAACTGGAGCTGGCGCCGCCGGACGGCGCCCCGGCCTCGGGCTGGATCGACGACATCGCCCTGGGCGATGCGCCGCGCGCCGCGCCCGCCCGTCCCAGCGACTGGGTGCTGACCACCCGCGGCACCCAGTCCAACGGTCGCTTCTCGCGCGGCAACAACTTCCCCGCCGTGGCGGTGCCGCACGGTTTCAACTTCTGGACCCCGGTGACCGATGCCGGTTCGCTCAACTGGCTGTATCGCTGGAACGAGCACAACGATGCGGCCAACCGTCCGCGCCTGCAGGCGCTGGCGCTGAGCCACCAGACCAGCCCGTGGATGGGCGACCGCCAGACCTTCCAGGTGATGCCCTCGCTGGCTTCCGGTGTGCCGGAAGCCGACCGCGGCAAGCGCGCGCTGCCCTTCTCGCACGACAACGAAAGCGCGCGCCCGCATCGCTACGCGGTGCGCTTCGACAACGGCATCGGCGCGCAGGTCGCGCCCACCGACCATGCCGCGATCTTCCGCTTCGACTTTCCCGAAACCGGCGATGCCAACCTGCTGTTCGACAACGTCGACGCACGCGGCGGACTGACCCTGGATGCGGCCACGCAGACCCTGTCCGGCTACACCGACGTGCGCAGCGGGCTGTCCACCGGCGCCACCCGCATGTTCGTCTACGCCAGCTTCGACCGTCCGTGGCGTGCCAGCGGCAGGATCGACACCGGCCGCCCCACCGGCTACGTCAAGTTCGACACCGGACGCGAGCGGCGCGTGCAGATGCGCATCGCCACCTCGCTGATCTCGCTCGAGCAGGCACGCCGCAACCTGGCGCTGGAGATCGGCACCGACGACGACCTCGACAGCGTGGCCGCGCGCGCGCAGGACGCATGGGATGCGCGGCTGGGCCGCTTCGAGGTCGAAGGCGCCAGCGACGACCAGAAGACCACGCTGTACTCCAACCTCTACCGGCTGTTCCTGTACCCCAACTCCGGCCACGAGAACGCCGGCAGTGCCGCCGCGCCGGACTGGCGCTACGCCAGCCAGAACAGCTGGTCCGACGACAACACCGACGGCAGCGCGGTACGCAGCTTCGCCCCGGTGCGCGACGGCCGCGTCTACATCAACAACGGCCTGTGGGACACCTTCCGCACCGCCTGGCCGGCCTATGCGCTGTTCGCCGCCGACGACGCCGGCGCGCTGGTGAACGGCTTCCTGGAGCAGTACCGCGCCGGCGGCTGGGTGGCACGCTGGTCCTCGCCCGGCTACGCCGACCTGATGGTGGGCACCAGCTCGGACGTCGCCTTCGCCGACGCCTGGCTCAAGGGCGTGGACGGCTTCGACCCGCGCGAGGCCTACGCCGCGGCGCTGAAGAACGCCACCGTGGTGGCGCCGGACCGCCACGTCGGGCGCAAGGGCATGGCCCGCTCCACGTTCCGCGGCTACGTCGACACCGACACCTCGGAGGGCATGTCATGGACGCTGGAGGGTGCGCTCAACGACTTCGGCATCGCCAACATGGCGGCCGGCCTGGCCGCGCAGGCCGCCACCCCGGCCGAACGCGAGCGCTACGCCACCGAGGCCGACTATTTCCGCCATCGCGCGGCCGACTACGCCGCCATGTTCGATCCGGCGGTGGGCTTCTTCCAGGGCCGCAGGCCCGACGGCAGCCGGCGCCTGGCCGCGGGCGACTACGACCCGCGCGTGTGGGGCCACGACTACACCGAGTCCAACGGCTGGACCTTCGCCTTCACCGCGGTCCACGACGGCGAAGGCCTGGCCACGCTGTACGGCGGCCGCCAGGCGCTGGCCGCCAAGCTCGACGCGTTCTTCGCCACCCCGGAGACCGCCGATGAAGCCTTCGTCGGCTCCTACGGCGGCGTCATCCACGAGATGACCGAGGCGCGCGACGTGCGCATGGGCATGTACGCGCACAGCAACCAGCCCTCGCACCACATCCCGTGGATGTACCTGTACGCCGGCCAGCCGTGGAAGACCCAGCGCATCACCCGCGACATCCTGTCCCGGCTCTACCTGGGCAGCGAGATCGGCCAGGGCTACCCCGGCGACGAGGACAACGGCGAGATGTCGGCGTGGTACCTGTTCGCCTCGCTGGGCCTGTACCCGCTGCGCATGGGCGCGGCCGAGTACGTGATCGGCTCGCCGCTGTTCCGCCACGCCACGGTGCAGCTGGGCAACGGCCGCACGCTCACCGTGAATGCCGCCAACAACTCGCCGCGCAACGTCTACGTGCAATCGCTCAAGCTCAACGGCAAGCCGTGGAGCCGCACCTGGCTGCGCCATGCCGACATCGCCGGCGGCGCCACGCTGGACTTCGTCATGGGTCCGGAACCTTCGCGCTGGGGCAGCGGTGCGGACGATGCGCCGCCCTCGCTCAGCGCACCCGGCCAGCGGCCGTCGCCGCTGCACGACCTGCTCGGCGCCGGCGCGCAGGCTGCGCTGGCCGACGGCGATGCCCTGCCGGCGCTGATCGACGACGACGCCACCACTGTGGCCATGCTGGAAGACGCTCTTACGCTGCTGCTGACACCGCGCGGCGAAGGCCGCGCCACGCTGTACACGCTGACCAGCGGCAACCGCGCCATCGCCGCCGCCGGCTGGACGCTGGAGGCGCGCAGCGCCGGCGGCCGCTGGAAGCAGGTCGACGCGCGCAGCGGCGAACGCTTCGACTGGCCGCTGCAGACCCGTCCGTTCCGCATTGCCGATCCCGGCCGCTACGCCGAGTACCGCCTGCGCCTGCAGGCGCCGCAGCGGCTGCAGCTGGCCGAGATCGAACTGCTCACCGACACCCCGCAACCCTGAGGAGCCCCATGCCCGCACCCCGCCATGCCCTGGCCGCCTTGGCCCTGGCCGCCGCCTTCGCCACCGCGCCTGCGGCCGCCTTCGAGACCACGCTGAGCCGCGACGGCGTCAGCCTGGAGTACCGCGACCCCAGCGACGCGCTGGACGCGGCCATGCGCACGCGCATCATCGACACCTTCTTCGCCAGCTACGCGCGCGAGCGCGCCGACTTCAACCCGTCCGCACCCAAACAGGTGGTCATCACCATCGACCCAGGCTACGACGGCGTGGCCTACGTCGACGACAAGGGCTGGGCGACGATGACCATCAACCCGGCGTGGCTGAAGAAGCATCCCGGCGACACCGACCTGGTCACCCACGAGGCCATGCACATCGTGCAGGGCTATCCGGACTACGCCAACGACAAGGCGCCGGTGTGGCTGGTGGAGGGCATCGCCGACTACGCCCGCGACCGCTACGGCATCGACAATGCCGCCAGCGGCTGGAAGCTGCCGGAGGAGGTCAAGGCCGGGCAGAACTACGACACCGGCTACCGCGTCAGCGGCGCGTTCCTGAAGTGGGCCGACGCGCAGCACCCGGGGCTGGTGCACGCGCTCGACGGCGCGCTGCGCCAGGGCCGCTACACCCCGGCGTTGTGGCGCGAACGCGCCGGCCACGACGTCGCCACGCTGTGGCAGCAGTACGTGCAGGCGCGCGGCGGCGCCAAGCCGGCCGAGGGCTGAGCCGCAGCAAGAGTTCCAGTCACCGGTGGCGTGCCCACACCGCGGGCACGCGTTCCGCTCGACAACGTTCGATGCCGGCCGACTGCCGCCGGCATCTTCGCGCGGCATCAGCCTGCCGCGGTTGCGCCTGGCGCAGGGACCACGGGCATCCGTGGGCGACGGATGCCCGTGGATGCAGGCACCGTCATCTCGCGCATGTCGCGGCGCGGACGTGACGGCATATCCCGCTTGCGGATGCACGTTGCATTCGCGCCGCACAGGCGTAGTCCGTCAGCCATCCGCATCGGACGCGATACGGCGTGGACGCGCATCCGCGCCGCGCCGATGACCTGCCGGGCACGGCGATGGCCGCTTCCCGTCCATGTGAGTACCGGGTGCCAGCTCGCTGCAGCGCATCCGACGCCGGAAGCACGCGAGCAGGTACGCCCACGCCCACCGTGAAGTTCGACGACAGCTCCGTGTCCACCACACGGTCCGGCCCCAATCGGTCGGCTTCACGAAATAAAAACATCACATCCCCCCTGTAGCCTCGCAGCCCATCACTGCTGGCAAGCCGCTCCCCGTCGTCACGACCGGGGCTGCTCTGCTGCGGCCATTTTCTGACGCAGACATCTCAACAGGGGAAAACTCATGATGTACCGCACACGGCAAACACGCGCCCTGGCACCGCGACCGCGGCCGCTGAGCCGGACCATCCACTGCCTGCTGGTCGCCGGCCTGGCCTCGGTGCCGCTGCAGGCGTTGGCGCAGAGCCAGCCACAGGCCGACGCCGATGCGGCGATCCAGCAGCTGGACGGCGTGCAGGTGTCGGGAAGCTACAGCCGCAGCCTCGAGCAGGCGGTGGACATCAAGCGCGCCAACATCGGCTTCTCCGATTCCATCGTCGCCACCGACGTGGCCGACTTCCCCGAGCAGAACCTGGCCGAGGCGCTGCAGCGCATGCCGGGCGTCACCATCGAGCGCGACAAGGGCCTGGGCACCCGGGTCAACGTGCGCGGCCTGCCGTCCGAGTACACCCACGTGTCCATCAACAACCTGGCCACGGCCTCGGGCAGCGGCGGCCGCGACGTGGAGTTCGACATCTTCGCCTCGGAGATCATCCAGCAGGTGACGGTGCAGAAATCGCCCGCCGCCGCCGACGAGGAAGGCGGCATCGCCGGCTCGGTGCAGATCTCCACCGCGCGTCCGTTCGACTACAGCGAACGCCAGCTGGTGGCCTCGGCCGAAGCCGCCTACAACTCCATCTCCGAGAAGACCGATCCCAAGCTGTCGTTCCTGGCCAGCGACACCTGGGGCGACTGGGGCGCGCTGGTGTCCTTCTCCAAGGCCAAGCGCACCAACCGCACCGACTCGACATCGGGCATCAACTTCCGCCCGATGTCGCGCTTCTTGAGCGCGTCGGGCGTGCGCAGCACCCAGGCCGCCGAGGTACTGGCGCGCGATGCCGGGGTGATCGTCAACGATCCCGGCGACACCGACGAGACCAACCTCATCGTCTTCCAGGACAAGGTGGGCGACCGCATCTACCTCAACGACCAGGACAAGTGGGGCGCCACCGCATCGCTGCAGTACAAGCCCAGCAACGCCTTCAGCCTGACCTTCGATGCGATGGTCGGCAGCTATGACACCACCGAGGACGAATACGACGCCGCGGCCTACTCGGCCTCCAGCCGCAGCACGCTGGACACCATCCACGACTACGACGCCACCACCCTGAGCCAGTACGGCATGGTGGTGCTGCGCGACGTGTCCTATACCGCCACCCAGCACGAGTTCCTGAGCAAGGAATACATCAACAAGACGGACTACAACCAGTACAGCATGGCGCTGGACTGGAAGGGCGACGGCTGGGACCTCAACGGCCTGCTCGGCTATTCCGGCGCGAAGAAGACCCTGGACTACTCCAACCTCAAGCACGTGGCCTACGCGCCCTCGCGCACGCGCTGGACCGGCAGGAGCGGCGAGACCATCCCCAGCGCCGATCCGGCCAGCATCGACATGTACGACTCGCCGCAGAGCTACCTGTTCGAGGCCTACGAGACCACGCTGGAGAAGATCACCGACGACAAGTACGCCGGACAGCTCGACTTCCGCAAGACGCTGGACCTGGCCTTCTTCCCGGCGCTGCACGATTTGCAGTTCGGCGCGCGCTACACCGACAAGAAGAAGGAACGCAACTACGGCGAGCTCAAGATCACCGGGCCGGCGGCCGGCGACACGTCCTGGGTCAACACCCGCACCCTGGCCGACAGCGAGCTGCGCTCGGTGACCGACATCGTTCCGGGCGGCGCCTACAGCGTCAAGGACCTGGACTGGCAGATGGTCTCCAACGACTACGCCCGCAAGACCTTCCGCTATGCCGGCTTCTCCACCCCGTTCGACGATTCGCAGTACTACCGCGTGGACGAGAAGGTCACCAGCCTGTACGCAATGGGCAACCTGTACTTCGACGTCGGCCTCGTGCCGGTGACGCTCAATGCCGGCGTGCGCTATGTCGACACCTCGGTGCTGTCGGCCGGCTACCACCCGGTCCAGCACGAGGACGGCAGCACCGGCTACACCGACTCGCCGGTATCGAAGAAGGGCAGCTACAGGAACGCGCTGCCCAGCCTGAACATGACCGCCGAACTGGCCGACAACCTGCTGCTGCGCGCGGCCGCCTCCAAGACCCTGATGCGCCCGGCGCTGACCGACATCGCCTACAAGCGCACCGCCAGCTGGAGCTCGTTCCGCTTCACCGACGGCAACCCGGACCTGCAGCCGACCACCGCCAAGCAGTGGGAGATCGGCCTGGAGAAGTACCTGGACAACGGCGGCCTGCTGGCGGCGTCGTACTTCCGCAAGAACATCGACGGGGTGGTCGTCAACTCGCTGACCGGCGTGGTGGAGGACGTGACCGTGTACAACGCCAACGGCACGATCAACGGCGTCTACGACTTCGACGTCTACCAGCCGGTGAACGCCAAGGGCTCCTACGAGGTGGACGGCGTCGAGCTGATCGCGCAGCTGCCGCTGAGCGTGCTGCACCGCTCGCTGGAGGGCTTCGGCGTCAACGCCAACTACACCATGCTGGACAGCTCGCTGGCCGGCGAGTCCGACCTGGGCATCAAGACGCCGATGCCCGGCCTGGCCGACAAGACCTACAACCTCACCCTGTACTACGACAACGACCGCTTCGACGCCCGCGTGTCCTACAACTACAAGGACAAGTACGTCGAATCGATCGGCTACAACATGTACCCGATCTGGCGCGATGCCTACGGCCAGGTGGACGTGTCGATCGGCTACCGGGTGAGCGACAACGTCAAGATCAGCCTCAAGGGCATCAACCTGACCAACGAGGCCACGACCGGCTACACCATGGACCCGTCCTTCCCGACAATGTACGAGCTTTCCGGCCGTCGCATCAGCCTGGGAATCAGGGCCGATTTCTGAGCCATGCACGCGC
>JAFADB010000326.1 GCA_023425225.1 Pseudomonadota bacterium | reverse complement strand
GCGCCAAGCTGCCGATCAGCCGCTGGCAGCGCGACCTGACCGACTCCACCGTGCTGCGCGCGCTGGGCACCGCCTTCGGCCACACCCAGGTGGCGCTGGACTCGCTGGCCAAGGGCCTGGGCAAGCTGACCGTGAACCCGGAGCGCATCGACGCCGACCTCGACGCGGCCTGGGAAGTGCTGGCCGAGGCGGTGCAGACGGTAATGCGCCGCCACGGCCTGCCCAACCCGTACGAGCAGCTCAAGGCGCTGACCCGCGGCCACGGCATCGACGCCGGCTCGATGCGCGGCTTCATCGAGTCGCTGGACCTGCCGGCGGAGGCCAGGCAGCGGCTGCTGGACCTGGTCCCGGGCCGCTATACCGGCCTGGCCGAGCGGCTGGCGCGGGATATCTGAATGCCCGACGGTGCCCGCGCCGCCGGACACCCACCTGCGACAAATTGACGCACCCGCACGTAAAATGCGTGCACAGCCCGCCCAAACCTGCGACAAAACAGCGCAGCTGGGCTTATCCGGTCATGGAATCGAACCGGTTTGATCGACATCAATGCATGAGCCCCGCGCAAACCCGATCCTGACGGCCAATCGAAACGCGTCGGGTCGCCCCGAGGCCTACCGATCGAAACCATGACCAAGACCGCCAAGACCGCCAGCGCCGCCAAGCTCCTCCCCCTCGAGATCGAGGCGACGTCGCGTCATCCCCTTGGCATGCCGGCGGACCGCTTCCTCCGCGACTACTGGCACAAGCGCCCCTTGCTGATCCGCAACGCCTTCCCCGGCTTCCAGTCGCCGGTGGCGCCGGAGGACCTGGCCGGGCTGGCCTGCGAGGACGGCGTGCTGGCGCGCCTGATCAGCCTGGATCGCAGCAGCGGCCGCTGGAGCGTGCGCAGCGGCCCGTTCCAGGAGGAGGACTTCCCCGGCCTGCCCGACCACGACTGGACCCTGCTGGTGCAGGACGTGGACAAGTGGGACCCGGACGTGCGCGCGTTGCTGGAGCAGTTCCGCTTCCTGCCGCGCTGGCGCATCGACGACATCATGATCAGCTTCGCCGCCACCGGCGGTTCGGTCGGGGCGCATGTCGACCACTACGACGTGTTCCTGCTGCAGGCCCAGGGCCATCGCCGCTGGCAGATCGACGCCAGCGTGGCACTCGGCCGCAGGGCGCCCGACCTGGCCTTCCGCGACGATGTCGACATCAAGCTGCTGCGTCATTTCGCCCCCACCCACGACTGGGTGCTGGCGCCGGGCGACATGCTCTACCTGCCGCCGCTGGTGCCGCACCACGGCATCGCCGAGGATCCGTGCCTGACCTTCTCGGTGGGCATGCGCGCGCCCTCTTCCGCCGAACTGATCGCCGACTACCTGGACACGCTGATCGACGGCGCCGACGAGGCCGTGCGCTACCACGACGAGGACCTGGCCCCGGCGGCCGATCCCTACGAGATCGATGCGGTGGCGATGGGCCGCGCCATCGAGGCGCTGAACGCGCTGCGCATGAACGACCCCGACCGGCTGGGCGACTGGTTCGGCCGCTTCATCACCACCTACCGCGCCTCCGGCGAGGTCATGCCGCCGCCGACGCTGCCGCCGCGCGAGGAGATCGAGACGGCGCTGGCCCACGGCCTGACGCTGCAGCGGTTCCCGTGGTCGCGCATGGCCTGGCGCCGTGCCCGGCGCGGCGCCACCTTGTTCTGCAGCGGGCTGCAGCTGCACCTGCCGATCGCCGACGCGCGCGCGCTGGCCGCCGCCGGGACGATCGACGGTGCCGCCTATGCGCGCCTGTCGCCGAAGGGACGCGACGCGGTCTGGGAACTGGTCCGCTGCGGGCACTACCAGCCCGCCGGCGACGATCCGCAGGACGGGGAGGAGCCGGCATGAAATCGACAGCCGCGCCCTTCGACGCACCTTTCAATCGCACACCGCGCACGCATGAACTGCGGCGCGCCCGCGGGCTTGGCGGCCGGGCAAACCCGGCGGAAGCCACGGTTATAATCGGGGCGTTCAATGTCGCCCGCAGCGGACCGGCGCACCGCCGGCCCAATCCCCCACATACCTTTACCCAAGCGACAGGTCATCAACGTGGATAATCTACTCAAGCAGTTTGCGCAAACCTCGCAGCTCGCCGGCGGCAATGCCTCCTACATCGAGGACCTGTACGAGCAGTACCTGGTCTCGCCCGAGAGCGTGGATCCCAAGTGGAAGTCCTACTTCGACACCTTCAAGGGACGTGAAGCCGGCGACGTGCCGCACTCCGCCGTCGTTGCCCACATCACCGAAGCCGCCCGCCAGGCCGCCAACGGCGCGGGCACCGGGATCGCCATCGCCGACGAGCGCGAGCGCAATGTCGGCCGCCTGATCACCGCCTACCGTTCGCGCGGCCACCTCGGCGCCAAGCTCGACCCGCTGGGCCTGACCCCGGCCGTCAACCCGCCCGACCTGACCCTGGCCTTCAACAGCCTGTCCGAAAGGGACCTGAACGAAGAGTTCAGCACCGGCGGCGTCGGCGGCCAGCCGCGCATGGTCCTGCGCGACCTGTTCGCGCGCCTGCAGGCCACCTACACCGGTGCGATCGGCTCCGAGTTCATGCACATCAGCGACGTCGAGCAGCGCCAGTGGATCTACCGCCGGCTCGAGAACGACGGCGGCGACTTCCGCGCCGACAAGGCCACCCGCCTGCGCGTGCTCGAGCGGCTGACCGCGGCCGAGGGCCTGGAACGCTACCTGCACACCAAGTACGTGGGCCAGAAGCGCTTCTCGCTGGAAGGCGGCGACTCCTTCATCCCGCTGATGGACGTGCTGGTGCGCCGCTCCGGCGAGGACCGGGTCAAGGACGTGGTGATCGGCATGGCCCACCGCGGCCGCCTGAACCTGCTGATCAACACCCTGGGCAAGAACCCGCGCAAGCTGTTCGACGAGTTCGAGGGCAAGTTCGAGCACGCCCACGACGACCGCGCCAGCACCGGCGACGTCAAGTACCACATGGGCTTCTCGGCCGACGTGGCCACCCCCGGCGGCCCGGTCCACCTGGCGCTGGCGTTCAACCCGTCGCACCTGGAGATCGTCGACCCGGTGGTCGCCGGCAGCGTGCGCTCGCGCCAGGAGCGCTTCGGCGACAACGATCGCGAGCGCGTGCTGCCCGTGCTGGTGCACGGCGATGCCGCGCTGGCCGGCCAGGGCGTGATCATGGAGCTGCTGCAGATGTCGCAGCTGCGCGGCTTCGGCGTCGGCGGCACCGTGCACGTGGTCATCAACAACCAGATCGGCTTCACCACCTCCAACCCCGCCGATGCGCGCTCCACGCGCTACTGCAC
This sequence comes from Pseudomonadota bacterium, assembly GCA_023425225.1. GTDB lineage: Bacteria > Pseudomonadota > Gammaproteobacteria > Xanthomonadales > Xanthomonadaceae > MMGLT7. The sequence goes on along the minus strand of JAFADB010000326.1, from coordinate 16,381 downwards.
CGACGTGGCCAAGATGGTCGAGGCGCCGGTGTTCCATGTGAACGGCGACGATCCGGACGCGGTGGCCTACGTCACCCGGCTGGCCTACGACTTCCGCCAGCAGTTCAAGAAGGACGTGTTCATCGACCTGGTCTGCTACCGCCGCTGGGGCCACAATGAGGCCGACGAGCCGTCGGTGACCCAGCCGCTGATGTACCAGACCATCCGCCAGCACAAGACGCCGCGCGAGCTCTATGCCGCGCAGCTGGAGAGCGAGGGCGTGATCACCGCCGACGAGGCACAGGCACTGGTGGACGCCTACCGCAACAAGCTGGACTCGGGCGAGTACACCACCGAGCTGGCCGAGCGCACCGTCGACGAGTTCGCCATCGACTGGTCCAAGTACCTGACCGGCACCATCCACGACAAGGTCGACACCCGCGTCGAGCCGCAGACCCTGGAGCGGCTGGCCAAGCTGATCAACACCCTCCCCGACGGCGTGGAGCTGAACTCGCGCGTGGCCAAGGTGTACGAGGACCGCGCCAAGATGGCCGCCGGCCAGCAGCCCGCCGACTGGGGCTTCGCCGAGAACCTGGCCTACGCCACCCTGCTCAACGAGGGCCACCGCCTGCGCCTGGTCGGCGAGGACGTCGGCCGCGGCACCTTCTCCCACCGCCATGCGGTGATCCACAACCAGAAGGACGACAGCACCTACATCCCGCTGCGCCAGCTCGTGCAGGATCCCAGCGATGCATCGATCGTCGACTCGCTGCTCAGCGAGGAGGCGGTGATGGCCTACGAGTACGGCTACTCGACCACCGACCCGAACACCCTGTGCATCTGGGAAGGCCAGTTCGGCGACTTCGCCAACGGCGCGCAGGTGGTGATCGACCAGTTCGTCTCCTCCGGCGAGGCCAAGTGGGGCCGCATCAGCGGACTGGTGCTGCTGCTCCCGCACGGCCAGGAAGGCCAGGGCCCGGAGCACAGCTCCGCACGCCTCGAGCGCTACCTGCAGCTGTGCGCGCTGGACAACATGCAGGTGGTCGTGCCGACCACGCCCGCGCAGTGCTTCCACCTGCTGCGCCGCCAGCTCAAGCGCACCACGCGCAAGCCGCTGGTGGTGATGTCGCCCAAGTCGCTGCTGCGCCACAAGCTGGCCATCTCCAGCCTGGACGAACTGGCCAACGGCGAGTTCCAGCTGCTGATCCCGGACAAGTCGGCCGACCCGAAGAAGGTCAAGCGCGTCGTGCTGTGCGCCGGCAGGGTCTACTACGACCTGCTGGAAGACCAGCTCAAGCGTGGCCAGGAAGACGTCGCCATCGTGCGCGTGGAGCAGTTGTACCCGTTCCCGCGCAAGCAGCTGGCCGCCGAACTGGCGCGCTACGGCAACGCCGCCGACGTGGTGTGGTGCCAGGAAGAGCCGCAGAACCAGGGCGCGTGGTACCAGATCCGTCATCACCTGCAGGCCTGCCTGCAGCCCGAACAGGCGCTGCACTACGCTGGTCGCGCACGTTCGCCTTCGCCGGCGCCGGGCCACATGGCCGACTACGTCGCCCAGCAGAAGCAGCTGGTCGCCGATGCGCTGGTCAATGCGTTCAACGACCAGGTCGCCGAATAACCTCCATCCCCCTCACTTACGAAGACACTAGGACACTCCCGTATGGCCACCGAAGTCAAAGTTCCGGTACTTCCCGAATCCGTATCCGACGCCACCATCGCCACCTGGCACAAGAAGGCCGGTGATGCGGTCAAGCGCGACGAGAACCTCGTCGACCTGGAGACCGACAAGGTCGTGCTGGAAGTCCCGGCACCGGTCGACGGCGTACTGAAGGAAATCAAGTTCAAGGAAGGCGATACCGTCACCAGCTCGCAGGTACTGGCGGTCATCGAGGAAGGCGCCACCGCCGCCGCTGCCCCGGCCGAGGAAAAGAAGGCCGAGGCTCCGGCTCCCGCCGCTGCCCCGGCAGCGGCTCCGGCCCCGGCCAAGCCCGCTCCGGCCGCCGCGCCGGCACCGGCCGCCAAGAGCGCGGTCGACAGCCTGCCGCCGGGCGCACGCTTCTCGGCCATCACCGAGGGCGTGGACCCGTCGCAGGTCGAGGGCACCGGCCGCCACGGTGCGGTGACCAAGGAAGACATCGTCAACTTCGCCCGCAGCGGTGGCGTCGGCAAGGCTGCCGGCGCCCGCCCGGAAGAGCGCGTGCCGATGACCCGCATCCGCCAGCGCATCGCCGAGCGCCTGCTGCAGTCGAAGAACACCACGGCGATGCTGACCACCTTCAACGAGGTCAACCTGGCCAAGGTCTCCGCCGCGCGCAAGACCCTGCAGGAAGACTTCCAGAAGGCCCATGGCATCAAGCTCGGCTTCATGAGCTTCTTCGTCAAGGCGGCGGCCAACGCGCTGCAGCGTTTCCCGCTGGTCAACGCCTCCATCGACGGCACCGACATCATCTACCACGGCTATGCCGACATCTCCATCGCCGTGTCCACCGACAAGGGCCTGGTGACGCCGGTGCTGCGCAACGTCGAGCGCCAGTCCTTCGCCGACATCGAGAAGGGCATCGCCGACTACGCGCAGAAGGCCCGCGCCGGCAAGCTGTCGCTGGAAGACCTGCAGGGCGGCACCTTCACCATCACCAACGGCGGCACCTTCGGCTCGCTGCTGTCCACGCCGATCGTCAACCCGCCACAGAGCGCCATCCTGGGCATGCACGCGATCAAGGAGCGCGTGATCGCCGAGAACGGCCAGGTGGTGATCGCGCCGATGATGTACATCGCCCTGTCCTACGACCACCGCATCATCGACGGCAAGGATTCGGTGCAGTTCCTGGTGGACATCAAGAACCAGCTGGAGAACCCGGACCGCATGCTGTTCGGTCTGTAATCGCCCGCCTCCCGCACGCGGGAGGATCCGGCAAGGGCGGCGCCGCTTCCGCGCCGCCGCCCTTCTTTGTCTGGCGCCTGGCGCCACCTTCCCGCCGCGACGCGGGAGGAAAAACGAATCAAGGAACTCCACATGGCTGAACAATTCGACGTTGTCGTCATCGGTGCCGGTCCGGCCGGCTACCACGCCGCCATCCGCGCCGCACAGCTGGGCATGAAGGTGGCCTGCGTGGACGCCGCACTGGGCAAGGACGGCAAGCCCGCACTGGGCGGCACCTGCCTGCGCGTGGGCTGCATCCCCTCCAAAGCGCTGCTGGACTCGTCCCACCAGTTCTGGAACATGCACCACCAGTTCGGCGACCACGGCATCAGCTTCAAGGACGCCGCGATCGACGTCCCGGCGATGATCAATCGCAAGGACAAGATCGTTAAGCAGTTCACCGGCGGCATCGCGATGCTGTTCAAGGCGAACAAGATCACCACCTACTACGGCTTCGCCCAGCTGCAGCCGGGCAACATCGTCAAGATCAAGCCGCATGAAGGCGACGAGGTCGAGCTCAAGGGCACCAACGTCATCATCGCTGCCGGCTCGGATTCGATCGAGCTGCCGTTCGCCAAGTTCGACGGCAAGACCATCGTCGACAACGTCGGTGCGCTGGACTTCACCGAAGTCCCGGCCAGCCTGGTGGTGATCGGTGCCGGCGTGATCGGCCTGGAGCTGGGCAGCGTGTGGAAGCGCCTGGGCGCCGAGGTCACCATCCTCGAGGCGCTGCCGGACTTCCTGCCGGCCGCCGATGCCGAGGTCGCCAAGACCGCGGCCAAGGAATACAAGAAGCAGGGCCTGGACATCCGCCTGGGCGCCAAGGTCTCCAAGACCGAGGTCGTGGCGGCCAAGGGCAAGGGCAAGAAGGACCAGGTCCTCATCACCTACAGCGATGCCGAAGGCGAGAAGACCCTGACCGTGGACAAGCTGCTGGTGGCCGTGGGCCGCCGCGCCGCGACCAAGGGCGTGCTGGCCGAAGGCACCGGCGTGCAGATCAACGAGCGCGGCCAGATCGTGGTCGACGAGCACTGCCATACCGGCGTGGACGGCGTGTGGGCGATCGGCGACTGCGTGCGCGGGCCGATGCTGGCGCACAAGGGCTTCGAGGAAGGCATCGCGGTGGCCGAGCTGATCGCCGGCCTGCCGGGCCACGTCAACTTCGACACCATCCCCTACGTGATCTACACCGAGCCGGAAGTGGCCTGGGTCGGCAAGACCGAGCAGCAGCTCAAGGCCGAGGGCATCCCGTACAAGGCCGGCAGCTTCCCGTTCGCCGCCAACGGCCGCGCCGTGGCGATGGACGAGCCGGTCGGCTTCGTCAAGGTGCTGGCGCATGCCGAGACCGACCGCGTGCTCGGCCTGCACCTAGTCGGCCCGGTGGTCTCCGAGCTGGTCCACGAGGGCGTGCTGACGATGGAGTTCAACGGCTCCTCGGACGATCTGGCGCGCATCTGCCACGCCCACCCGACGCTGTCGGAGGTCGTGCACGATGCCGCGATGGCGGTCAACAAGCGCGCCATCCACAAGGCCAACTGAAGAAGCGCGGTTTGGGGGATACGGGAGCGGGACCCGCTGCGGCGGCCCCTCCCGTCCCCGGTTTTCCGCATGCCTACCGACGCCGGACGAAAGTCCGGCGTTCGGTTTTTCACCCATCCCGTTCCCCAATCCTCACCCCGTCCGAATGAAGAGCATCTGTGTCTATTGCGGTTCCAACGCCGGCAGCAAGCCGGCCTACGCCGAACGCGCCGTCGCGCTGGGCGAGCGCCTGGCCGCCGATGGGCTGCGGCTGGTCTACGGTGGCGGCAACGTCGGCCTGATGGGCACCGTGGCCAACGCCGTGCTGGCCGCCGGCGGCCACGTCACCGGCGTGATCCCCAAGCAGCTGGCCGATTGGGAGGTCGCACACCGCGGCCTGACCGAGCTGGAGATCGTCGACTCGATGCACCAGCGCAAGTCGCGCATGTTCGACCTGTCCGACGGCTTCGTCGCCCTGCCCGGCGGCTTCGGCACGATGGAGGAGATCTTCGAGATGCTGACCTGGCGCCAGCTCGGCATCGGCAACAAGCCGTGCGCGTTCCTCGACGTGGAGGGCTTCTACGCGCCACTGATCGGCATGATCGACCGCATGGTGGCCGAGCGCTTCCTGCACCCGGACCAGCGCGCCGACCTGTGGTACGGCGAGGACATCAGGCAGATGCTGGACTGGATGCGCGGTTATACGCCGGCGCGGGCGGAGAAGTGGATAGACGAGAAGCGCCGTTCGGCATTGCGCTGAGCTGGGCGGCTACATCCGGGCGCGTGGCGACGCGACTGCCCTTCCGGCGCCTCACTGCCGCTGCGGCGCGGATAGACGAAAAGCGCCGTTCGGCATTGCGCTGATACGGGCGGCCACATCCGGGCGCGTGGCGACGCGCCCGTCATGCCGGCACTTCTCTTCCACAGGCGACGCGGACGCGCCACCACGGCGCACCGCACTGAAACCGACAGGCGCCGGCCACACGGGACTGCGCCATGCCTGCCGCCAATTCCCCCGTCCCCGGCCTACCGCGGCAGCGGCTGCGACAACGGTCGCCCGAGCAGGTAACCCTGGCCGTAGTGACACCCCAGGTCCTGCAGCACCTGCCGCTGCACGGCCGTCTCGATGCCTTCTCCTATCGTTTCCAGCCCCAGCGTCGCGGTCAGCGCCAGCACGCCGCGCACCAGTACCCGTGTGTTCTGTTCGGTGCGGTTGAGGCCGGCGACGAAGCTGCGGTCCACCTTGAGCACCGAGATCGGGAAGCGGTGCAGGTAGGACAACGCCGAATAGCCGGTGCCGAAATCGTCCAGCTGGATCAATACCCCGTGCCTGCGCAGCTCGCGCAGCGCGTACATGGTGTCGGCGCTGTCGTCCATCAGCGCCACCTCGGTGATCTCCACGCGCAGCCGGCCCGGGTCGGCGCCGGCACGCGAGAGCATGTCCAGCAGCCGGGCGGCGAAACCGCCGCTGCGGAAATGGCGGGGCGACACGTTGACCGCCAGGTAGCCGTCGCCGGTGTCGGCCGCCAGCCGCTGCACGACCTGCTCGTACAGCAGCCAGTCCACCTGCTCGATCAGCCCGCTCTCCTCGCCCAGTTCGATGAATTCGCCGGGCAGCAGCGTTCCGCGGCTCTCGTGGTTCCAGCGCAACAGCGCCTCGTGCCCGATCACCGCACCGTCGGCCAGGCGCACGATCGGCTGGTAATGGGCGACGAAGTGTCCCGAATTGATCGCGCGGCGCAGGTCCGCTTCCAGGTCCAGGCTGCGCAGTGCGGCCTCGCGCATGGCTTCGTCGAACACCACGCAGCGGTCCTGGCCCAGCGCCTTGGCGCGGTACATCGCGGCGTCGGCATCGCGCAGCAGCTCTTCGCCGCTGCCGTAACGCGGGTGCCACATGGCGATGCCCAGGCTGCCGGCCGGGAACAGCTCGCGCCCGTCGATCCACATCGGCTTGCCCAGTGCCTGCTGCAGGCGCGCGGCCAGCTCGCGCACGTCGTCGATGGACCCTGCATGGCTGACCAGGATCGCGAACTCGTCGCCGCCCAGGCGTGCCACCACGTCCTCCTCGCGCACGGTGGACACGATGCGCTTGGCGACCTTGACCAGCATGCGGTCGCCGGCGGCATGGCCGATGCTGTCGTTGACCAGCTTGAAGCGGTCCAGGTCGAGGAACAGCACCGCGAAGCCCTGGCGCGGGTCCACGCCGGCGCGCACGATGGCCGCGGCCATGCGATCGAGCAGGTGGGCGCGGTTGGGCAAACCGGTCAGTGAATCGTGCAGCGCCTGGTGGATCAGCTTGCGCTCGGCATGCAACCGCTCGCCGATCTGGCCGCGCAGCCGCTGGTTGAGCTCGGCCAGCTCGCGGGTGCGTTCCTCCACCCTGCGCTCCAGCTCGGTGTGGGCGCGGCGCAGCTGTTCCTGGCCGCGCTGGCGCGCCAAGCCATTACCGATGTTCTGCGCCACGAACATCAGCAGCCGCCGGTCGTCGGCGCTGTAGCGCACCGCGGGCGAATAGCTCTGCACGGCGATCACCCCCACCACCTCGCCCTCGATGGTCAGGGGGATGCCCAGCCAGCTGTAGGCGTGCTTGCCGAACCCGTGCGCCACGCCCTGCTCGGCCAGCCGGTCGAGATCCTGGCGGTCGGCCAGCACCGGCTCGCGCCGTGCGATCACGTACTCGGTCAGGCCGGCGCTGAACCTGCGCGGCGGCCGCACCTGGTGGTGTTCGTCGACCGAATAGGCGAACTCCAGCCCGTCGCCGGCGGCATTGACCAGGGCGATGTAGAAGTTGCTGGCATCCAGCAGCCTGCCGACCACCGCGTGCACCTGGGCATAGAAGGCGTCCAGGCTGGCCGAGCTCATCGCCAGCTCGGAGATCTCGAACAGCGCGCGCTGCAGCTGCTCGGCGCGCCGGCGTTCGGCGATCTCCTCCTGCAGCACGCGGTTGGCCTCGCGCAGCTCGGCGGTGCGCTCCTGCACCCAGGCTTCGAGCGTGTCCTTGGCCTGCCTCCGGTCCAGCGCGGTGAGCACGTGCTGGGCGACATAGCCCAGCAGCACCCTGTCGGCATCGTCGTAGCAGTTGCCGCGCTCGTAGCTCTGCACCACGATCGCCCCGCACACCTGGCCGTCGCGCAACATCGGCACGCCCAGCCAGTCCAGGCTGTCGGGCCCCATGCCCGGGTCCCGCGGCAGGTTCAGCTGCTCGCGCACGCGATGCGGCGGGCCCAGCAGCGGCTTGCCGTGGCGGAGCAAGGCCAGGGTCAGGCTGTTGGCCACGTCGCCGGGCGCGTAGTGCCGCCCGCTGTCGGCGACGAAATCGTCGCGCTGGTCGGCGAAATAGAGGAACCGCATGCGCTCGCTGGAGGCCTCGTACTCGACGATGTAGCAGTTCTCGGCATACATCAGCGAGCCCAGCACGTCGTGGATGCCGCGCAGCATCCGCGGCATTTCGAGATCGGTGCTGGCCAGGTCGGCGATCTCGTACAAGGCCTGCTGCAGGCGCTGGGTCTTTTCCAGCGTGCCGATGCGCAGGCGCATGCGTTCGGCCGCAAGCTCGGTCTCGACCAGCGCCCTGGCTGCGGCCAGCCACGCCGGCGTGACGGCGCCGCGACATCGCCATGCCAGCACCATGCGGGCCTGAGCGCCAGCCGGTTGCCACTGGCTGAACCGCCAGTCCGGCCCATCGCCATCGCCCCTGTCGCCTTCACCGTCACCGGCCAAAACTGCCGCCGCGATACCGGCGACTGCCGCCGGACAACCGCCGGCCGCGTCGCCCAGCACCGGGTCACGCCAGGCCAGCGCGATCTGGGCATCGGCGTCCACGTCGCGCAGCGAGCCCACCAGGCGCGCGGCGGCCGCCGCTGGCCCGATGTCCTCACCACCCGTCGCGGAGTGACTCGCAATCATGCTGCTCCCTTCTCTGGCACGGGTGACCGATGCCTCCCCCCGCGCCAAGCATAACCTTGCCACGTCGCCGCAACGCCGGCTTCCGGCGTGCATGCCCTAGAATCGAGCAGATGCCCGATACGCTCGCCGCGCCCGTCAGCCACCTGCTGGAGATCAAGCACAGCCGCTTTCTCGCCCACGCCGCGCCGATCACCGAGCCCGGCGCGGCCGCCGCCTTCGTGCAGCAGGTTGCCGTGGCCGATGCCACCCACAATTGCTGGGCCTGGCGGCATGGCGGCGAATACCGTTCCAGCGACGATGGCGAACCGGCCGGTACCGCCGGCCGGCCGATCCTGGCGGCGATCGACGGCCAGGGCTTCGATCGCGTGGTGGTGGTGGTCACGCGCTGGTTCGGCGGCATCAAGCTCGGGGCCGGTGGCCTGGTGCGTGCCTACGGCGGCACCGCGGCCGAATGCCTGCGGCTGGCGCCGAGGCTGCCGCTGCTGCGGCTGACCACCCTGGTCCTGGATTGCGCCTTCGACGACATCGGCATCGTGCATGCGGCCCTGGCCGCGCATGCCGCCGAAAAGCGGCGCGAAGACTACCGTGCCGACGGCGTGCAACTGGAACTGCAACTGCCCGCCGACCAGGCCGATGCCTTGAAAATCCGCCTTCGCGACGCCACACGCAACCGGGTACGCATCCAGACTCCGGAAGATCCCGCATGACCGAATCCCGCCAGGGCGCGCTGCGCAAGCTGGGCAGCCTGCGCACGCTGTGGCCGTTCGTCCGCCGCCACATGGGCCTGTTCCTGTCCTGGCTGGCGGCGCTGGCGGTGTCCTCGGTCGCCACGCTGAGCCTGCCGGCGGCGGTCAAGCAGATGATCGACCACGGTTTCTCCGGCGGCGGCCAGATCAACCGCGCCTTCGCGCTGCTGTTCCTGGTGGCGGTGGTGCTGGCGCTGGCCACCGCGGCGCGCTTCTACTTCGTCTCGGTGCTGGGCGAGAAGGTCGTGGCCGACCTGCGCGAGCGCCTGTACGCGCACCTGATCGGCCTGGACGCGCAGTTCCACGACCGCAGCCGCAGCGGCGAGCTGGTGTCGCGGCTGACCGCCGACAGCGAGCTGCTGCGCAGCGTGATCGGCTCGACCATGTCGGTGGCGCTGCGCAGCACGGTGACGATGGTCGGCGCGCTGGCGATGCTGTTCGTCACCAGCCCACGGCTGGCGGCGTATTCGCTGATCGGCATCCCGCTGGCGGTGCTGCCGATCGTGCTCGGCGCGCGCCGCCTGCAGAAGGTCTCGCGCGCCGCGCAGGACCGCGTGGCCGATGCCAACACGCTGGCGGCCGAGACCCTCGGCGCGGTACGCACGGTGCAGGCGCATGCGCACGAGGGCTACGAGCGCGGCCGCTTCGCCCGGGCGCTGGCCGAGGCGGTGGCCACCGCGCGCAAGCGCATCGGCGCGCAGGCCTGGGTGACCGCCGGCGCCATCGTGCTGGTGTTCGGCGCGATCGTGCTGGTGCTGTGGTCGGGCGCCCACGACGTGATCGCCGGGCGCATGACCGCCGGCACCCTGGGCCAGTTCGTGCTCTACGCGCTGATCGGCGGCGGCTCGGTCGGGGCGCTGGCGGAGGTGTGGAACGAACTGCAGCGCGCCGCCGGCGGCATGGGCCGCATCTCCGAACTGCTGCAGGAGGCGCCGACGATCGCCGCACCGGAACATCCGGCGGAGCTGCCTATGCCGCTGCGCGGCGCCATCGCCTTCGAGCAGGTCGGCTTCCGCTATCCGCAACGGCCGGACCAGGCCGCCCTCGACGGCTTCGACCTGCAGGTCGCCCCGGGCGAGACCGTCGCCCTGGTCGGCCCCTCCGGCGCCGGCAAGAGCACGGTGCTGTCGCTGCTGATGCGCTTCTACGATCCGCAGCACGGCCGCATCGCCGTGGACGGCATCGACATCCGCACGCTCGACCCGGCCGAGCTGCGCCGCCACATCGCCCTGGTGCCGCAGCAGCCGACGCTGTTCGCCGCCAGCGCCGCGGAGAACATCCGCTATGGCCGGCTGGACGCCAGCCCGGCCGAGATCGAGGCCGCCGCACGCGCCGCCGAAGCCGACGGCTTCATCCGCGCCCTGCCGCACGGCTACGACAGCGAGCTGGGCGAGCGCGGCGCGCGCCTGTCCGGCGGCCAGCAGCAGCGCATCGCCATCGCCCGCGCACTGCTCAAGGACGCGCCTATCCTGCTGCTGGACGAGGCCACCAGCGCGCTGGACGCACAGAGCGAGCACGACGTGCAGCAGGCGCTGGAACGGCTGATGACCGGGCGCACCACGCTGGTGATCGCGCACCGGCTGGCCACCGTGCTCAAGGCCGACCGCATCGTGGTGATGGACCATGGTCGCATCGTCGCCCAGGGCACCCATGCCGAGCTGCTGGCCCAGGGCGGGCTGTACGCCGAGCTGGCGCGGCTGCAGTTCATCGATTGACCACGCCGCGCTAACGCGCCGCTGCCGATCCTGCGCCGTGCCGGCACCTTCGCCGGCATCGAGCCACTCCCAAGGAGGTGCAGCGATGTCCTTCCGCCAGTTCCCGGCCACCGATGCCAACGGCGCCGCGCGCGTGATCATCGAGTTCCGCGACGAGAACGCGCCGCCCGTGCCCACCGCCGACCGCCAGCCCGCCGAACCGGTGCGCTACGAACTCGACGACGGCCGCCCGCTGCTGCGCGACGGCCGCATGTTCCGCACCGTCAACGGCGAAACGCTGCTGACGATCTGACCCGGTCTGGCGGTTTTTTCGCCAACCCGGGCCGGAGGCCGCCACCGCGCGGGCGCCGCGCGGTTATCCACATGTTTGTCCGCCATCCATCCACACCGGCTGTGGATGGATGGCCGACGCCGCCTACCGCTCCAGCACCCGGCCGATGCCGCTGCCGTCGATCTCGCGCGCGGCATCGGCGATGGCCTCGGGCGTGGAGCCGTGGTCGAAGCCGATGCGGAAATGCAGTTCGCCGGCCTGGGTGCGCGAGGAGTGGATCGAGGACAGGTTGACGCGGTGGCGCTCGAACACGTGCAGCAGTTCGCGCAGCGAACCGGGCCGGTCCTCGGGCAGGTAGACGCTGAGGGTGCGCGTCTCGGTCAGGTCGGCCAGCAGGTAGCCGATCCGCTCGAAGCCGTAATTGCCGTCCGCCAGCGCGGCCTCGCCCAGCGCGTTGCGGTTCTCCAGCAGGTAGCGCACGCGGAACTCGGTGCGCGCCGCGTCGTCGCCCTGGCGCACCAGCTCGCGCAGGTGCTGCAGCTGCTCCAGCAGCCGGTCCAGCATCTCGGCCACGTGCGGATTGCCGAACTGGATGTCCTCGTAGATCGCCGGGTTCATCGACAGGATGCGGGCGATCACCGTCGTGTCCATCTCGAAGGCGGCCGAACGGTACGGCAGCAGCGCCGGCAGTTCGCCCAGCACCGGCGCGTAGTCGCGCAGCACCCCGGCCTGCGCCAGGTGCGAGGCATGCACCATCGCCTGCACCAGCGCCATCACCCGGTCGTGGTACTCCGGCGTGGTGCGCACGCATTGCGCCTCGAGCGCATCGCACAGCGCCTGCAGCCATCCCTGCCAGCGCTCCACCCGCGCCTCGCACACCACCATCACCCGGCCCTTGAGCGTGGGCGCCTTGGGCGGCGCGGTCATCGGGTGCAGCCCCGCCACCTCGGCCTGCGAGGCGAGCATCGCCGCCACCGGCGCGGCCTTGACCGAGGTGATGTCCAGCCACAATCGGCCGCGCTCGCGCCCGGCGGCGCGCTTGGCGTAGTCCTCGATCAGCGCAGGGGTGTGGCGGATCGGCGCGGAGAAGATCAGCACCTCGGCCCGGTCGATCAGCGTGTCCACGTCGAGCGAGGCCGGGTCGGCCGGATCGTGGCCGACCACCTGCAGCCCCATCCGCCGTTCGAAGAACGTGCGCAGCCAGCGCCCGTAGGCGCCGGCGCTGCCGACGATGCCGACGACCGGCTGCGCCAGGGTCATGCCACCCGCTCGGGACGGAAGCGCGTGGCCTGCTCCAGCGCGGCCGGAGCGGCGGCGACAACGTCGAACTCCTCGTAGCCGGCCGACAGCGTGGCTTCCAGCGCCGCGTGCACGCCGGCGATGGCGCGGCCGGTGGCCTGCTCGAAGGTTTCGCCACGCAGCAGGAACGCCACCAGCAGGGACATCAGCACGTCGCCGGTGCCGGCCACGTCCACCGGCAGATACGGCGAGGTCCAGCGCCAGATGCCCTCGCGCCCGATCGCCAGCGTCACCAGCTCGCCGCTGGCGCCTGCCACGCTGTGCGCCAGCACCCACTGCGGGCCGCGCTCGAGCAGCACCCGCGCGGCGGCGATGGCCTCGTCCTGCTCCAGCGCCGGCAGGCCGGTCAGCCGCCCCAGCTCGAAGGCGTTGGGCGTCACCAGCCACGCCCGCGGCAGCAGCCGCTCGACGAAGATCCGCTCCAGCCCGGCCTCGACGTAGGGACCGGTATGGGTGTCGCCGATCACCGGATCCAGGCAGAAGCGCAGCTGCGGCGCCTGCGGCAAGGTGGCATCGAGCCAGTCGGCAAAGGCGGCACCATTGGCCACGCTGCCGAAGTAACCGGATACCAGCGCCCTGGCGCGCTGCGGCAGGCCACGTTCGCTGGCCCCGCGCAGCAGATCGGCGAACCAGTCATCGGGCAGCACGCGCCCGCGCAGGGTGTCGTAGAACGGCGCGTTGCTCAGCAGCGTGGTCGGCACCTCGGCCACGCGCAGGCCGAGCTGGCGCAGCGGCGGCACCGCCGCGCTGTTGCCGGCATAGCCGTACACCAGCTGGGACTGCACCGAAATCACGTCCACCGGCGAGGGGCCGTCGGGCCGCAGCCGGCGGCCATGCACCATGTGGCTGTCTTGGGTCGTAGTCATCGCGCCATTCTACGGCGCCGCAGCATAAGTGGCCCAGGATTCGGACAGGTGCGGTGCACCAGGCTCCTATCGCGGCGCGCCGGCGGCGGCGCACGGCAACGCTATGCTGGACCGCCACTCGGCACGGATCGACGCCATGTCCATGGACATCCTGTTGCCTGCGCTGTTGCTGCTGGCGTTGCTGGACAGCCTGAATCCGTCGGCGCTGGCAGTGGCGTTGTGGCTGCTGTCGCGGCCGCAGGCCGGCTCGCGACTGGTGGCCTATGTCGGCGGCATCCTGCTGGCCTACCTGGGGCTCGGCATCGCGATGATGCTCGGATTCACCGTGCTTGGAGGCGCGCTGGGCGACCTGCTCGACCATCCGGCGCTGCTGGCCGCGCAGGCGCTGCTTGGCGCCGCACTGCTGACCTACGCCATCCTGGCTCCAGCCGACGCGCCGCAGCGGCACGGGGAACCACGACCACCGCCGTCCGGCCGACTCGCCGCCTATGCCTTGCTGGGAATGGGCGTGACCGTGGCCGAGCTGGTCACTGCACTGCCGTACTTCGCAGCGATCGCATTGCTGCTGCGCGCCGAACTGCCGCCGGCGCAATGGTTGCCGCTGCTGCTGGGATACAACCTGATCTTCGTCGCCCCGCCGCTGTTGCTGCTGGCGCTGCACACGCTGCTGGGCAGGTGGACGAATGCGCGCCTGCAGCGCTGGCGCGAGCGGCTGCAACGCGGGGCACGCGAGACGGCCCTGTGGGTATTCGCCATCGCCGGCGTAGCTTTGATCGGCGATGCCGTCAGCCGATGGATCGCCGCCGCCAGGAGCGCGGAAGGCCGAGATCAAGCCTCGCTTGCGCATCGACAGCCACGCTCCAACCTCCAGCCGGCAACCGTCGCCGGATTGCTGCATCCGACTCCCCCGCATGCGGGGGAATTGCATCGATCATCGCTGCTCAGGACGTCATCCGGTCCCAGAAACTCTTGACCCCGTCCAGGAACGTGGCCGACTTGGGCGAGTGCTTGCGCGCCTCCTCGCCGACGAAGGTGGCCTCGAACTGCTGCAGCAGCTTGCGCTGGTCGGCGGTGAGGTTGATCGGCGTTTCCACCACCACGCGGCAGTACAGGTCACCCTCGCTGCGGCTGCGCACCGAACGCACGCCCTTGCCGCGCAGGCGGAACAGCTTGCCGGTCTGGGTCTCGGCGGGGATGCGGATCTCCGCCTCGCCGCCCAGCGTGGCCACGCGCACGGTATCGCCCAGCGCCGCCTGCGAGATGCGGATCGGCACCTCGCAATGCAGGTCGTCGCCGTCGCGCTGGAAGATCGGGTGCTCGCGCACGCGCACTTCCACGTACAGGTCGCCCGGCGGCGTGCCGACCGGGCCGGCCTCGCCTTCGCCCGCCAGGCGGATGCGGTCGCCGTTGTCCACGCCGGCCGGCACCTTCACCGACAGCACCTTCTCCTCCTCCACCCGGCCCGCGCCATGGCAGGCCTTGCACGGGTTCTGGATGATCTGGCCACGGCCGCCGCAATGCGGGCAGCTCTGCTGCATGGCGAAGATGCCGCGCTGCATGCGCACCTGGCCGCGTCCGCCGCAGGTGGTGCAGGTCTCGACCTTGCCGTCCTCCGAACCGCTGCCATGGCACAACTCGCACTCGCCCAGCGTGGGAATCTCGATCTTGCGCTCCCCGCCGGCGACGGCTTCCTCCAGGTCCAGCTCCATCACGTAGCCGATGTCGGCGCCGCGCCGGGCCGCACGCGCCGCGCCGCCGCCGAAGATGTTGCCGAAGATGTCGCCGAAGATGTCGCCCATGTCCGGGCCGCCATCGCCGCCCATCCCGCCCATGCCGTGCTCGAACGCGGCATGGCCGTGGGCGTCGTACATGCGCCGACGGTTGCTGTCGGACAGCACCTCGTAGGCTTCCTTGCACTCCTTGAAGGAGACCTCGGCCTGGGCATCGCCCGGATTGCGATCCGGGTGGTACTTCATCGCACAGCGGCGATAGGCCTTCTTCAGCTCGTCGTCGCCGGCATCGCGGCCGACACCCAGCACTTCGTAGTAATCGCGCTTGCTCATGGCTGGCCAACACACACGCGGGGAGTGGAAACGTTCAAGCGGTTCATCCTCTATGGGAGCACGGGGACACGCCGGCCCCTTCATAAACCGAAGGAGCGGAGCCAGGGCCCCGCTCCTTCATGATTGCCTGCCTTTGCCGGATTACTTCTTTTCCTTGTCGTCCTTGACCTCGGTGAACTCGGCGTCGACCACGTCGTCGCCGCCCGGGGCCTGCTGCGCACCGGCACCGGCACCGCCGGCGGCACCGCCCTGTTCGGCCGCCGCGGCCGCGGCGTACAGCGACTGCCCGGCTTCCTCGACCGCCTTGCTGCGAGCCTCGATCTGGGTCTTGTCGTCGCCCTTCATCGCGGTCTCCAGCTCGGCCAAGGCCGACTCGACCTTGCCGATCACGTCGCCGCCGACCTTGCTGCCGTGCTCGGTGATGGCGCTGCGGGTGGCATGGATCAGCGCGTCGGCCTGGTTGCGGGTGGCCACCAGCTCTTGGAACTTCTTGTCCTCGTCGCGATGCGCCTCGGCATCGGCGACCATGCGCTGCACCTCTTCCTCGGACAGGCCCGAACCGGCCTTGATCTCGACCTTCTGCTCCTTGTTGGTCTTCTTGTCCTTGGCCGACACATGCAGGATGCCGTTGGCGTCGATGTCGAAGGACACCTCGACCTGCGGCAGGCCGCGCGGCGCCGGCTCGATGCCGGTCAGGTCGAACTTGGCCAGCGACTTGTTGAAGCGGGCCTGCTCGCGCTCGCCCTGCAGCACGTGCACCGTCACCGCGGACTGGTTGTCCTCGGCGGTGGAGAACACCTGCGAGGCCTTGGTCGGAATGGTGGTGTTCTTCTCGATGATCTTGGTCATCACCCCGCCCAGGGTCTCGATGCCCAGGCTCAGCGGGGTCACGTCCAGCAGCAGCACGTCCTTGACGTCGCCAGCCAGCACGCCGCCTTGGATCGCCGCGCCCAGCGCCACGGCCTCGTCGGGGTTGACGTCCTTGCGCGGCTCCTTGCCGAAGAACTCGGCCACGGCCTGCTGCACCTTGGGCATGCGGGTCTGGCCGCCGACCAGGATCACCTCGTCGATGTTGCTGGCGCTCAGGCCGGCATCCTT
>JAFADB010000299.1 GCA_023425225.1 Pseudomonadota bacterium | reverse complement strand
GGAAACACTTCCCCATGCGCGCCAACATGCGCATCGCACGCATATGCAATGCAACGGTGGCCACATGAAGAGCGCGACCTTTCTTCCCGTAAGGGTGGCCCCAGAACTCCGGCGTTCGGCCGAGCAGGTACTCGAAGAAGGCGAAAGCCTGTCCGGTTTCGTGGAGCAATCCATCCGTGGCGAGATTGCCCACAGGCGATTGCAGGCCGAATTCGTTGACCGCGGACTGGCCTCCAGGGCGTCTGCACGGCTGCATGGACGTTATGTGGAAGCACCTCAGGTTCTGGAAAAGCTCGAAACCCGGATCTGTATCGCCAAGGGACAGGCCGACGAATGAGCTATCGTGTCCGCTTCACGGAAGAAGCCGAAGACGATCTGCTCAGGCTCTTCGATTTCCTGCTCGAACGTGCGGGCATCGCCACTGCCACGGATGCGCTGGCCACCATGCGGCACGTCCTGGAACTGCTGGCGTTCTCTCCTTTCAGCTGCCGCAAGGCCGGGCAAGGCGATCCGTTCCTGCGCGAACTGGTCATAGGACATGGCGCCTCCGGCCATGTCGCCCTGTTCGAGATCGAGAACAAAGACATCGTGACCATTCTCGCTGCCCGGCATCAACGCGAAGAGGACTACCACTGATGCCCTCGATCGTGTATCGCGTTCCATTGACCGCAAGTGCGGCCCGCGCTGTTCAAAGACCGCAACGGCTATGCGTCCGCTACCAACTCCGCGGCAGGCGTCGGGCAGTATGAAACAAACGCAGGACTTCTATCGTCTGCCCACGTACCCGGTAAGGAATCAGGTAATGCGTGTCTGGCACCAGGCATTCCCGCGTGCCGGGGACACGGCCGGCTCGGCCCATGCCAGGCTGGGTGGAAAGCAGTTCCAAGGTTTGCATGACGCGCCCTACCACCTGACGTGCAGCACCCGGATCGGTTGCCGCAATGAAGCTTGCCTCTTCGTCGAGATTCTGCAAGGCCCGCTTCAACCATCTAATCCGCATGCGGCCCCATCCACTTGGCAGCTACAGCACGCACCTCGTTGTCGGTGGCGAATTCGTCCGCATCGGCTTCGGACAGTGCCCGTACCGTTTCCGATATCTGCCATTCGTTCAATTCGACGAATTCACGGATGGCTTCAGCTGCCAGGAAAGACTTGCTACGGTGAGTCGCTTCCGACAACGCTTCCAGCCGTTCCTTGACGTCCGTTTCCAGCCTGATTGTCATCGTGCTGCTCATGACCCTCTCCGAGTGTTTCATTGTGTACACCGTAGCACACCCTTCATTTCTTCTCGTTCCATGAGCGGATTCATCATCGGCCTGACCGGCGGCGTGGCTTCGGGCAAGAGCGAGGTCGGGCGCCGTTTCGAGGCATTGGGCATCCACTTGGCCGACGCCGACGTCGCCGCGCGCCAGGTGGTGGAGCCGGGGCCGGCGCTGGACCGGATCGCCGAGGTATTCGGGCCGGGGATCCTGCTGGCCGATGGCACGCTGGACCGGCGGGCGCTGCGCGAGATCGTGTTTGCCGATGCACAGGCGCGGCAGCAGCTGGAGGCCATCACCCATCCGGCGATCCGCGCCTTGCTGCGCGAGGCCTGCGCGACCGCCGATGGCCCGTATGCCATCGCGGCGATTCCGTTGCTGGCCGAGGCTGGGGGACGCCAGGCCTACCCGTGGATCGACCGCGTCCTGGTGGTGGATGCGCCCGAAGCGGTGCAGCACGCGCGACTGATGCAGCGCGACGGTATCGACGACGAACTGGCCGGGCGCATGATCGCCGCGCAGGCGCTGCGCAAGGAACGGTTGGCGATGGCCGACGACGTGGTGGTCAACGATGGCCACCCGTCCCATCTGGACGCAGCGGTGGCGGAGCTGGATGCGCGGTATCGCGCGTTGGCGCGGGCGAAGTGGACGGCGCAGGAGCGGCATAAGCCGCGATGCTGATGCTCTTTCCTGCATCAAGCGTCGCGGCTTACGCCGCTTCCCACGGCCAAGAAGTGCTTTTCAACGCAGCAGGCGCTGCATGTAAAGGTCGATCAGCGCGGGTTTGTCGGGCGCCAGACAGGCGCGGACATTGGGCTTGCCTGGGATTTCCCGCGTGTAGCCCTGGGCGTCTACCTGGATGTGGAGCGGCTGCACCGGGCACAGCGATGGTTGCAGCAACCAGGCCACCGGCACGATGTCGAACAGGGTCGGCGTGGCGCTGGCCCAGGGCTGGTCGGTATCGCGCCACTGGTAGTAGAGCTGGGCGAGCGCGTCGGTCATCGGGCTGCCGTGGGCGAACAGCGCCACCCGCTGCGGTTCCTCCAGCCCGATCTGGGTGGCGTCAAGCGGCAGCATCACGATCGGCACGCCGGAAGCGAACAGCGCCTGTGCGGCCGGGATGTCGGAGAGGATGTTGTACTCCGGCGAGGGCGGGTTCGGCGGCCGATAGTCCGACTTGCCGTAGCCCCTGCGCACCGAACCGCCCATGAGTACCACCTGGCGCAGGCGACTGAATGCCGCCGGGTCGCGCTCGATCGCGCGTGCCAGGTCGGTCAGTGGTCCCAGCGCCAGCAGCGTGACCTGGCCGGGATGGAGGCGGGCCTGCTCGAGGATGAGGTCGGCCGCATCGGCAAGGTGGTCGGTCGCCCTGCCCTGCGCGGCCCAGCGCGACTGGCTGAAGGGAATCTCCGAGCGCGTCGGTGCGCCGGCCGCGAGCGGGATGCCGGCGTGGCCGGTATCCGCCAGCAGGCGCTGCAGCAGCCGGGCGCGCAAGGCGGTATCGCCCCAGGTGGAAGCGATGCCGAGTACCTCGAACTCGGGGCTGGACAGCAGCAGGCCCAGGGCGAAGGCGTCGTCGATATCGTCGCCGATATCGGT
>JAFADB010000209.1 GCA_023425225.1 Pseudomonadota bacterium | reverse complement strand
GGCTCATCAGGTTCATGCGGCCCATGGTCTGGCGCCGCGCCCGTTCCAGCTTGTCCTGCAGGTCCGGGTCCTCGAAGTCCTCCAGGTCCAGCGTCGCGGCGTGTTCCATCAGCCGCACGCTGGTGGCGTTGGTGAACAGCTCCGACAGCAGCGTGTCGGCGTAGCTGACCATGCGCCCGAACAGGTCCGAGCCGACCGCCAGCGCCAGTTCCAGCGCCAGCAGCTCCAGCAGCCGCTGCAACTGGCCGCTGGCCAGCGCGGCGCCGAGCGATTCGAAGCCGGCCCCGGCACCGGCCAGCCGCACCACCTCGTCGATGATCAGCTTGCCGATGTACAGCGTGGCCACCGGCATCAGCGCGCGCACCAGGCGCAGGCCGAGGCTGGCGATGGTCAACCAGGGGCTGGTCTGCCAGATCTGCCGCAGGAACGGCGGCAGGTTGCGCATGGCCTTGAAGCGTTCGCGCAGGCTCGGACGCGGCCCGGACGCGGCAGGGAAGGGGGGAGGCATGGAGCGATTGTGGCCCGGGTCGTGCGGTCGCGTCGATCAGTGGCGCCAACTAGTGGCACCGATCCCGCACGCGGGCCGGGGGCGGCGACCCGGCCGGGATCAGCCGTCCTCCTCCATGTCGGCCTCGGCGGTCGATCCCGGGCCGCCCTGGTAGTCGGCGCTCTTGACCGCCGCGCCGCGCGGCCCGAAGGAATGGCTGCCGCTGTCGGCCTCGATCAGGTCGCGCACCTCGCGCACGCCTTCCACGGCGGCCGCGCACTGCTCGGCGAGCTTCTTCATGCGCCGCTCGGGCACGTCGCCGGTCAGCGTGACCACGCCGTCCTTGACCTCGACCAGGATCTCCCCGGCCTCGATCGCCTCGTCCTGTTCAAGCGCTTTGAGCACCGCGTCGCCGACCAGTTCGTCGGACATCGGGGCTTCGTCTCGGGTTTCCTGGCTCATGGGCCATCTCCTTGTCGGCAACGATGCCGGCGATGGTGCGCGTGCGGAGGTGAGCGCGGCGACAAGATACCGGGGCTTTCCCTGTCGCCGCTCGCTGCGCGCGGGAGGGCGGCGACCGGGACAACGGCGCGTCGCGCGCTCCACGGCAGCGGCGGCCGCAGGCCGGTACCGAGCCGGTTCCAGGCATCGATGAGCGCCACGCCCATGCTCAGGTCGCTGATGCCCTGGTCGTCGAAGTGCGCGGCCAGCTCGTCGTAGGCGGCCTGCGAGAGCGCCGCGTCCGGCAGCCGGGTTCAGGGCCTCGGCCCGGCGCAGCACCGCGCGCTCGCGGGCGTCGAAGAAGCGGCTTCGTGCCGGCCGGGCAGTGTGTCGAGCTTGCACGGCTCGATCCCGCCCTTGCGCAGGCCGTGCCGTGCATGTCCATGCAGTAGGTGCAGCTGTTGATCTGCGATGTCCGCATGAAGACCAGTATCAGCCGCTCGTCGCCGGTCGAGCCGGCGTGGACGTGGCTGCTGGCGGCGAGCAGGCCCTGGAAGGTCTCTGCGGCCAGGCGGGCACAGGGAACACGGGCAGAAGCGGGCATGCGGTGCTCCATGGCGGCCGCGGTGGCCGCCCTCACTCCCGGGACGTGCCGGCGCGTCCCGTCGTGACCGAGGACGGCAGCTTTTCCGGGTTGAGCACGCTGAGCACGCGCCGGATGCGGCCGTCCTCCACCACGAGGGTGGTGACCGAATGCACGCGCTCGCCGTCCATGCGCACGATCGCCGGCTCGCCGTTGACCCGGCCGATGCGTCCCGGGTGGCCGCCGCCGCGCTGCGCGACCGCCCAGAACAGCCGGGCGATGCGCTCGGCGCCGCACAGCGGCCGGATCGCCGCGGTGACGCGACCGCCGCCGTCGGACACCAGCTCGGCATCGTCGTGCAGCAGGGCCTGGATCGCCTCCATGTCGCCGCGTTCGCTGGCGTGCATGAAGCGCGCCAGCAGTTCGCGATGCTGGCCGGCATCGACCTGGAAGCGCGGTTGCGCCTGGCGCAGGCGTTGCCGGGCACGGTGCACCAGCTGGCGGCAGTTGGCCTGCGAATGCCCCAGCAGCTCGGCGATGTACGCATAGTCGTGGTCGAACACCTCCTTGAGCAGCCAGGCCGCGCGCTCGGCCGGGCCGAGCCGTTCGAGCACGGACAGGAACGCCAGCGACACCTCGTCGGCCAGCGCGTGGCGCTGCGCCGGGTCCTGCAGCGGGTCGGTGTCCAGCGTTATCTCCAGCGGCTCGGGCAGCCACGGGCCGACGTACTGCAGGCGCGCAGTGCGCGCGCTGCGCAGGCGGTCCAGCCCGAGCCGGGTGGTGGCGGTGACCAGCCAGCCCTCCGGATCGCGGATGTCGGCGGTATCGGTGCCGTGCCAGCGCAGCCAGGCGTCCTGGACCACGTCCTCGGCGTCGCTGCGGCTGCCGAGCAGGCGGTAGGCCAGGGCGAACAGGCGCGGCCGGTGGTGTTGGAAGGTTTCGGTGATGTCCATATCGGGAAGGACGCGACAATAGGCGCCAGTGTGACAGCCGGCGCAAAGACCGGTTTGTCCTAGAATACGCGGACAGATTCCCTGCCAGCCGCGAGCCAGCACGTGACCTCCAGTACCCCCGTTTCCTCCGTTCCCGTCTCGATCAGGCAGGACGACCTGATCCAGTCCGTCGCCGATGCCCTGCAGTACATCAGCTACTACCACCCGGTCGACTACATCAAGAACCTGGCCGCGGCCTACGAGCGCGAGGAATCGCCGGCCGCCAAGGACGCCATCGCGCAGATCCTGATCAACTCGCGCATGTGCGCCGAGGGCCACCGCCCGATCTGCCAGGACACCGGCATCGTCACCGTGTTCCTGAAGATCGGCATGGCGGTGCGCTGGGACGACGCCACCATGGGCGTGGAGGACATGGTCAACGAGGGCGTGCGCCGCGCCTACCTGGACCCGGACAACAAGCTGCGCGCCAGCGTGCTGGCCGACCCGGCCGGCAAGCGCCGCAACACCCGCGACAACACGCCGGCGGTGGTCAATGTCTCCATCGTGCCGGGCAACACCGTGGAGGTGATCGTCGCGGCCAAGGGCGGCGGCTCGGAGGCCAAGAGCAAGTTCGCCATGCTCAACCCGTCCGACTCGATTGTCGACTGGGTGCTCAAGACCGTGCCGACCATGGGAGCCGGCTGGTGCCCGCCGGGCATGCTCGGCATCGGCATCGGCGGCACCGCCGAGAAGGCGATGCTGCTGGCCAAGGAGTCGCTGATGGAGCCGATCGACATCACCGACCTGCAGGCGCGCGGCCCGTCCAACCGCGCCGAGGAGCTGCGCCTGGAGCTGTACGAGAAGGTCAACGCGCTGGGCATCGGCGCGCAGGGCCTGGGCGGGCTGACCACCGTGCTCGACATCAAGGTCAAGGACTATCCGACCCACGCCGCCAACCTGCCGGTGGCGATGATTCCCAACTGCGCGGCCACCCGCCACGCGCACTTCACCCTGGACGGCAGCGGCCCGGTGGCGCTGGACCCGCCGTCGCTGGAGGACTGGCCGAAGCTCACCTACAACCCGGCCAACGCGCGCCGGGTCAACCTGGACACCATCACCAAGGAAGAGGTGGCCAGCTTCAAGCCGGGCGAGGTGATCCTGCTCAACGGCAAGCTGCTGACCGGCCGCGACGCCGCGCACAAGCGCATGGTCGACATGCTCAACAAGGGCGAGGTGCTGCCGGTCGATTTCACCAACCGCTTCATCTACTACGTCGGCCCGGTCGATCCGGTGCGCGACGAGGTCGTCGGCCCCGCCGGCCCGACCACCGCCACGCGCATGGACAAGTTCACCCGGCAGATGCTGGAGCAGACCGGCCTGCTGGGCATGGTCGGCAAGGCCGAGCGCGGCCCGGCGGCGATCGACGCCATCCGCGACAACAAGGCGGTCTACCTGATGGCGGTGGGCGGCTCGGCCTACCTGGTCTCCAAGGCGATCAAGGCCAGCCGCGTGCTCGCCTTCGAGGACCTGGGCATGGAGGCGATCTACGAGTTCGAGGTCAAGGACATGCCGGTCACCGTGGCGGTGGATTCCACCGGCGAATCGGTGCACAAGACCGGCCCGCGGCAGTGGCAGGCGCGCATCGGCAAGATCCCGGTGCTGGTGGAGTAACGCGGGACGCCATGCGGGGCAGGAGAAGGCCGGGTTATGCTCGGCCTTCCTCGTCTGGAGCGGCGGTGATGCCTCCACGCTGGAAGACCCTGCTGTTGGCCTGCATGCTTGGAAGTGCGGGCGCCGCGATGGCGTCGGCCGCCATGGCGCAGGCCTCCAGTCCGTCGTTCCCGTCTCCCGACTACGTGCCGGTGGTGCCGAAGGCGGCGTTCCCCGAGCCGTTGGCCGAGCGCGGCGATGCAGCGAGGATCGTGCCGGAGCGCACCGCCGGCGCCACGGCAGCGGACCGTTGCCTGGCGCAATGCCAGACGGCCTACGCGAACTGCCAGGGCCAGCCGCACGACATGGCGAGCTGCCAGTCCAGAACCGCGCCCCGCGGCTGCGGATCCCTGCAGGATCCGGCCAGGCGCAATGCCTGCATCGCGCAGGTCCAGGACTGCAGCGTCCGCGGTGCGGCCGACACATGCCAGTCGCAGCGCAGCCGCTGCCTGCAGACCTGCGGCAACTGAGCCGTGCGTGCTGGCCGATGTCCCGCCTCGTGCCGCCGGCTTCACCCCGCGTGGCGCTAGGATTGCGCCCATCCATTGCACACTCCCGAGGACGTCAAACATGGCCGTTTCCGCTGTTCCCCCTGCAGCGTCTGAACTTCTCGCCGCCGGCACGCCGGCCCCGGACTTCACCCTCAAGGCCACCCCGGACCAGACGCTGTCCCTGCACGAGCTGCGCGGCAAGCCGGTCATCCTGGCGTTCTACCCGGCCGACTGGAGCGCGGTGTGCGGCGACGAACTGGCGCTGTTCAACCAGACCCTGCCGATGTTCAAGGAACATGGCGCCACTCTGCTCGGCATCTCGGTGGACAGCGCCTGGTGCCACCAGGCCTTCGCCCAGGCGCGCAAGCTGCATTTCGACCTGCTGGCCGACTTCGAGCCCAAGGGCGCGGTGGCGCGTGCCTATGGCGCCTATGATGCCGAGCACGGCTTCTGCAAGCGCGCGCTGTTCGTGATCGACAAGGACGGCGTGATCGCCTGGAGCTACCTGTCGCCGACCGCGGTCAATCCCGGGGCCGACGGCATCCTCGACGCACTGGAGAAACTGCCCAAATGAGCGGACTGCGCATTCCCGTGGGAGCGGACGATCATGTCCTCGGCGATCTGCAGGCCCCGGTGGTATTGCTGGAATACGGCGACTACCAGTGCCCCTACTGCGCCGCGGCGCAGCCGGTGATCGAACAGCTGCTGCGCGACTTCGGCGACCGCATCGCCTTCGTGTTCCGCAACTTCCCGCTCAGCGACGACCATCCCGAGGCGATCCCGGCGGCGGTGACCGCCGAGTACGCCGGCAACCATGGCCGCTTCTGGCAGGCGCACGACGCGCTGTACGCCAACCAGGACATGCTCGGCGATGCGCTGTACGAGCAGATCGTCACCGAGCTGGGGCTGTCGGTGGACGGGCTGCAGGACGCCATGGCCGACGACACCTACCTCTCGCGCATCCAGCACGATTTCGCCGGCGGCGTGCGCAGCGGCGTCAACGGCACGCCGTGCTTCTTCATCAACGGCCGCCGCTACGACGCGGTGGACGGGCTGCAGGGCCTGTACGGCGACGTCGAGGCGCTGCTGGGCGGCTGACCACGCCGGCGGACGGCCGCGTCCGGTACTGGTGCCCGGCACCACCCGCGCGGAAGATGGCGGCTCACCTCGCACAGGGACTTCCATGCCGGCCACCCTCTACTACGCGCCCAGCACCGCCGCACTGGTGGTGCACTGGTTGTTGATCGAACTGGACGTGCCGCACCGGCTGCATCTGCTGGACTTCGACCGGCGCGAGCAGAAATCGCCCGAATACCTGCGGCTGAACCCGGCCGGCGTGGTGCCCACGCTGGTGCTGGAGGACGGCCATGTGCTGACCGAGTCGGCGGCGATCGCCATGCACCTGGCCGACGCGCATCCGCAGGCAGGCCTGGCGCCCGTGCCCGGAACGCCGGCGCGCGCGGACTACTACCGCTGGATGTGCTTCTGCGCCAACACCCTGCTGCCGGCCTACCGGGCCTGGTTCTACCCGGACGAGCCGGCCGGGCCGGCCAATGCCGAAGCTTCGGCCGACCACGCACGGCAGCGCCTGGAACGGGCCTGGCAGCAGGTGGACGACCATCTGCAGGCCGGCGGCCCCTACCTGCTGGGAGAGCGGCTGTCGGCGGCGGACTTCATGCTGACGATGCTGATGCGATGGTCGCGCAACATGCCGCGGCCGACCGACAGCTGGCCGGCGCTCAAGGCCCACGCCGGGCGCATGAAGGCGCGGCCGGCCTTCAGGGAAACCTACCGGCGCGAAGGCATCGACGACTGGACCTGAGCGGCCGTTCGCCCTCAGAGCAGGGCGAGCACCTTCTCCGGTGGCCGGCACAGGGCCGCGCCCTTGTCGGTCTCCACGATCGGGCGGTTGATCAGGATCGGGTGGGCCGCCATCGCCGCGACCAGGGCGTCGTCGTCCAGCGCCGCATCGTCCAGCCCCAGCTCGGCATACGCCGCTTCCTTCTCGCGCAGCAGGGCGCGCGCGCCGATGCCCATGCGCCCGAGCAGCGCCTTGAGCGTGGCCGCGTCCGGCGGCGCGTGCAGGTAGTCGTATACCTGCGGTTCGATGCCGGCCTCGCGGATCAGCGCCAGCGCCCCGCGCGAATTGCCGCAGCGCGGGTTTTGCCAGATGCGCACCGGCATCAGTACCACTCCAGCAGGGACACGCCCACGCCGACGTAGGTAGCCTTGTGGTTGTAGTCGATCATGCTCTCGCCGTAGCCGTCGAACACCTGGATGTGCCCGCGCAGCAGGCGGCTGATCGGGAAGCCCCAGTCCAGTTGCAGGGCGCCGTGCGAGCGGTCGCCGCCGCGCAGCGAATGGCGCGCCATCAGCGATATCTCGTGGCCATTGCGGTTCCAGGTCAGGGTGGCGTCGCCGCGGCCCATGTAGTCCTCGATGTCCGGGTTGTTGTCGTCGCTGCGGCTTTCCGGGATGCGGTACCAGGGGCGCAGCACCAGCGCCCAGTTCTCGCGGTCCAGGCCGACGTTGAGGATCACCCGGTTCCAGCTGCGCGAGAGCGGGTCGCCGCGGCCGTTGGACTGGTGGTTGAGCTGCAGCGCGGCCATGCGCCCGTGCCAGCCGAACAGGCTGTAGTTGTTGCGGAACGCCAGGATCAGTTCCGGTTCGTAATTGGTCTCGCGGAACGGGCGCGACTGCTCGGAGTTGTAGGCCTGCCAGCGCGAACTCTGGGTATAGCCGGCCCACAGGTCGCCGTTGTCGCCGAAGATGTTCTCCCAGACCTTGGTCTTGAAGCTGAGCTGGAACTTGAGCTCGGTGCTGTCCAGCGGCTGCGGCGTGGTGACCGTGTTGTCCGGGTTGGGCGAGGACGGCATCTCGTTCTTGTCGCTGGTCCAGAACCCGGGCAGCAGGTACACCGGCTTGTAGGCGCGCAGCTGGTAGGTGCCGAGCTTGGAATCGCGGGCCAGTTCCCAGCGGCTGTCCAGCAGCGAGCCGCGACCGGCATTGGCGATGGTGGAGTCGTAGTAGTCCTCGCGGAACAGCTGCTGCTCGTTGCTGCGCTCGGAATGCGCCTCCGACACCACGGCCTTGTCCAGCTGCTTCCTGGACTGCGCCGCGGAGCGGGCCGCCTCGTCGGCGTTCCTGGTGTCGGTGGCGGTATGCCCCAGCGCCTGGTCATAGCAGGCCAGGCGCGCGGCGTCGGAGGTGATGGAGACGCAGGCCTGCGGCGTGGCGGGGCTGGGGATCACTTCCTGCGCCGCGGCGAGGCAGGGGGCGGACGCGCAGGCGATCAATAGCAGGGGTTTGCGGATACGGGACATCGTTTTCCTCGCAGGCGGGCGCGGGGCTGACAGGGGGACAAGTGCGAAATGGTGCCAGAAACGGCAGCGATGCCGACGTGAGGGCTCAGAAGTACCAGGCAATGGCGAACACGCCCAGCATGGCGATGCCCAGCGCGATCTTGGAGGCGGTGCCGAGCACGATGCCCAGCCAGGTGCCCAGGCCGACGGTGGTGGCCTTGCCGGCGTGGCGGCTGTGCCAGTACTCGCCCAGCCAGGCGCCCACGAAGGGGCCGGCGAGGATGCCGAACGGCAGGAAAAACAGTCCGGCGAACGTGCCGATCACCGCGCCCCATATCGCCTTGGCGCTGGCGCCCACGCGCCTGGCGCCGAGCGCGGTGGCGAGGAAGTCGATCAGCAGCGACAGCAGCGCCATCGATCCCAGCACCAGCAGCGGCAGCCAGCCGACGCGCTCGAAGCCTTGGGCCGACGCGGCCACCAGCAGGCCGGCGAACACCAGCGGCAGGCCGGGCAGCGCCGGCAGCACGATGCCGGCCAGGCCTACGAGCACCAGCAGCGCGGCGATCAGGTAATAGATGAACGAAAGGTCCACCGGGCGTCCTCGATAGGGAATTTGGGGGTTGACAGAATGGCCAATCGTCGTGATTGCAATTTCATTTTGACCGGGTTAAGTTGCAGCCGCTGCGCTTGGCAAGGTCACCGTGAATCGTGGCCTGATGCGGTAGATCCCCGATCCGCTACATCGTTGCACCTCGCTTCCTCCTTGCAACCAGCCGCCGGAACCGCCTGGCGTAACCATTACCCAGTGTTATCGAGGAGTCAGCCGAGATGTCTGAACGCGAAACCGGAACCGTGAAGTGGTTCAACGATGCCAAGGGCTTTGGCTTCATCAGCCGCGAGAATGGCGAGGATGTGTTCGTGCACTTCCGTGCCATCCAGACCCAGGGCTTCAAGAGCCTGAAGGAAGGCCAGAAGGTGAGCTTCACCGTGGTCCAGGGCCAGAAGGGCCTGCAGGCCGACGCGGTGCAGCCGATCTGACCGCCGCCACCGACGGACAGGACTCAAGAACAGGGCCCGCAATGCGGGCCCTGTCTCGTTTCAGGCATGTCCAAGCCCGGCATGTCGTTTCCGGCATGCCGGGCCGTGCGGCTCAGCGCACCACGACGCGGCCGTTGACCACGCGCACGTAGGTGTTCTCGCGCACTCCGCCCAGGTCCTTCTGGTTGACCACGATCACGCGGCCATCGTCCATCCTGACCTGGATGTCGTAGCTGTCGCCGGTGACGTTCTGCTGGATACGGTTGCCCGCCAGCGCGCCGCCGGCCGCGCCGGCGACGGCGGCGACGTTCTGGTTGCCCTTGCTGCCGCCGGTGTGGTCGGAGATCTCGTGGCCGGCGATCGCGCCGACGATGCCACCGAGGATGGCGCCGGTGGCCGCCGGCGCGATGCGGTTGGAGGCCACCGTGTCGATGCGGGTGACGATGCCGCAATCGGCGCAGCGGCTCTGGTTGTAGCCGGCATTGTTGTAGCCGCCGCCGCTGTAGCCACCGCCGCCGTAGCTGCCGCCGGGCGAAGTGGCACAGCCCGCCAGGGCCAGGGAAGCGACGGCGCCAAGGGCGATCAGACGAATGTTCATGGGTGGTCCCTCTGAGTTCGGCGGCGGTGCCGCCTGTGTGTTGATGTGTGTCGAATCGTGTCTAAGACAACGTGAACGCAGCGCCAACCGACACCGGCGCAGGGCGGCGCGCTCGCGTCAGCGGAAGTCCTGGTGGCACCCGCGGCAGGCCGCCTCGATGGTGTCGGCGATCCGCGAGACCTGTTCGCAGGTGGCAGGAGGCGAGGCCAGTCCCGCATCCAGCGTTGCGCGCAGGCGCGCGGCCTGCCGGGCGAAGCGGTTGTCGCTCGCCAGGCCGGGGAAGGCGGCCTCGAGTTCGCCGGCCAGCCCCCGCAGCGCTTGCAGGCGCTGCGCCGCGTCGCCGGGCTCGCAGCCGCCGGTGGACGGGGCGGCCTGGAGCTGCTGCAGCTGCCGTTCCATCACCTGCATCAGCGCGCGGGGGAATGGGTCCACGCGCGCCTGCAGCGCACGCACCAGCATGAACGTCGCCAGGCCGCCGACGATCACGCCGACGACCAGCATCGACAGGTAGCGCAGCAACGGAGATGGCGGTCGTGATGGTGGCTGGCTCATCGATATCGCTCCCTGGACAGGGCGAGTATGGGGCGGCGCGGCGTAAAATGGCGGCATGAACGATCAGTGGCGCGAACGCTTTTCCGGCATCGACCGGCTCTACGGAACGGGAACGGTCGAGCGCCTGGCGAAGTGCCGGGTGGCGGTCGTGGGACTGGGAGGCGTCGGCTCCTGGGTGGTGGAGGCGTTGGCGCGCACCGCGGTCGGGCACCTGACCCTGATCGATGCCGACGACATCTGCGTGTCCAACAGCAATCGCCAGCTGCCGGCGCTGGCGGGCATGTTCGGCCGCAACAAGGCGCAGACCATGGCCGAGCGTTGCCGGGCGATCAATCCGGAGATCGACGCGGTGGCGGTCGAGGCCTTCCTCACCACCGGCAACATGCCCGAGCTGCTGGACCGGGGCTTCGACCTGGTCATCGATGCCTGCGACAGCTTCCGGGTGAAGGTGGAGGCCATCGCCTGGTGCCGCCGGCGCAAGCTGCCGCTGCTGACGGTCGGCGCCGCCGGCGGGCGCACCGATCCGACCCTGGTGCGCGTGCGCGACCTGTCGCGTACCGAGCACGACGCCATGCTGGCGCTGATCCGCCGCAAGCTGCGCGGCGAGTTCAACTTTCCCAAGAACCGGCAGCGCTATTTCGGCGTGCCGGCGGTGTATTCGCTGGAGAACGTCAAGTACCCGCAGGCCGACGGCAGCGTCTGCGGCCTGCGCCCGCAACTGGGCGAGGATGCCGCGCTGCGGCTGGATTGCGGCGCCGGCCTGGGGGCCGCGACCCACGTGACCGGCACGTTCGCCTTCGTGGCGGTGGGCAAGGCGCTGGAGATGCTGCTCAAGGCGGCGCCGCAGCCTGATCAGGGCACCGCCGTGGACCAGGAGCAGGGGACGGCCGTGGGAGCGGCATAAGCCGCGGGAAGCCATCCCGGTAATACGCCGGTTGCCGCGCTCATTCGGGCCGGAGGCCACGGGCCACCACTGCCGCCGTCGGCGGCCACGCCGCGTCAGTCGATCGCCGTGTCGCCGACCGCCGCGTCAGTGCCGCAGGCCGAACAGGCGCTCGGCGTTGGCGGTGGTGCATGCGGCGATGTCCTGCAGCGGTTCGCCGCGGAGGTGCGCGATCGCCTCCGCGACGGTCGCCAGCCGCGCCGGCTCGTTGCGCTGGCCGCGGATGCCGGCATCGGGCTGGTCGGGCGCGTCGGTTTCCAGCAGCAGGTGCTGCAGCGGCATTTCGCGCACCAGCCGTCTGAGCCGCTGCGCGCGTTCGTAGGTGACCGGGCCGCCCAGGCCGATCAGGAAGCCGGATTGCCACAGCTGGCGCGCCTGCTCCGGGCTGCCGGAAAAGCTGTGCACGACCCCGCGCAGCCCGCCGACCGCGCGGATGGCGACGATGACCGCCTCCACCGCGCGCCGCGCATGCACGATCACCGGCAGGTCGAACTCGCGCGCCAGCGCCAGCTGGCCCTCGAAATAGAGGTGCTGCGCCTGCCGGTCGAGGCCTTCGACGAAGAAGTCCAGCCCGCATTCGCCGATCGCGCACGGGTGTTCGCGCTCGATCCATTCGCGCAGCAGCGGCAGGTGCTCGGGCCGATGCTCGGCCAGGAACATCGGATGCAGCCCGTAGGCGGCGTGCAGGCCCGGATAGCGGCCGCAGACCTCGCGCAGCCCGGGCCAGCTGGCCGCGGTGACTGCCGGGACCACTTGGGCGGCAACACCGGCGGCCCGGGCGCGCGCCACCACTTCCGCGCGATCGGCGTCGAACTCCGCGGCATCCAGGTGGCAGTGGCTGTCGACCAGCACCATATCTTCAGCGGCGCTGTGCCGAACCTTGCGCCAGCGGCGGCTTGCGCGTCTTCCAGTTGGCCAGCAGCAGCGTGCCCAGGCCGAAGACGATCTCGTCGACGAACGGGATCGGATCGGGCACCAGCACGCTGATCGCGAACAGGGCGGCGGTGATCTTGAACAGCGTCGGGTAGCGCAGCTTCCGCGCCCAGTTCAACAGCGGCAGGACAAGGGGATTGGGCATCGGACGACTCCTCGCGGGGAATGAAAACGCTATCACGGCGTACATGGTGGCGCGGTCGGCATCGGTTAAGCCCGCGTCGGGAATCTGTCGCTGTCCATTCAGCTTCGTCATGCTGGAATTGCGCCGTACACAGCGCGGATGGTCCGCAAGGAGCTGGTGATGAAAAGCAACACGACGACGATACTGGTGGCTGCTGGAGCATTGCTGGTGGGTGGCGTGGCCACGGCGGCCTTCATGAACAACCGCAGCGAGCCGGCCGCGTTCGTGGCGCCGACCGAGCAGTCCGCGGCGCCGTCCGCCGATGTCGCCGCGGCCGACGACGCGGCGGCGGACACCGCGCTGCAGACCGATGCGACCGCGCCCGGCACTGCCTTGCAGTACGCCGACGTGCTCAAGGTCGAGCCGGTCAGCGAGAAGGAAAAGCTCTACGCCACGGTGATCGGCACCGAGCCGGTGCGCCAGACCACCACCACCGCGGTGCCGCATGAGGTCTGCCAGGACGTGGTGGTGCAGGAGCGCCTGCCCGAGCGCGACGGCAACGTCGGCGGCACCGTGGCAGGCGCGGTCATCGGCGGGCTGCTGGGCAACCAGGTCGGCAAGGGCAACGGCCGCAAGGCGGCCACGGCGGCCGGCGCGGTGGCCGGCGGCGTGATCGGCAACCGGGTCGACCAGAACCACGTGGGTGGGCGCGTGGTCAACCGCACCGAGCGCCAGTGCCACACCGAGCAGCGCACCGCCGAGTCCTCGCGCGTGACCGGCTACAACGTCACCTACCGCAATGCCGACGGCACCACCGGCACCATGCGCATGGACAGCAAGCCGGGCAACCGCATCGCCCTGGGCAATACCGACAAGGTGGTCGGCTACGACGTCACCTATCGTCTGGACGGGCAGGAAAAGAAGGTGCGGCTGGACGAGAAGCCGCAGGGCGACCGCCTGCCGGTGATCGACGGCCAGCTGGTGACGCAGACCGCGGCGCTGGATGGCGCGGCCGCCAGGCAGTAGCCGTCGCGGTACATCCGCATGTGGCGAAGGGCCGGCAGGGATGCCGGCCCTTCGCGTTTCCGGCGTGCCGGCGGCATCGATAGAATGCGGCATCCGTCCCGGACAACCATGAGTGCCGCCATGTCCCTGCGTCCCGACGACCTGTTCGATGTGCGTTCGCTGCTCGGCGCGGAGGAGGTGGCGGTGCAGGACGCGGTCGCCCGCTTCACCGACGAGCGGGTGCTGCCGATCATCGGCGAGGCCTTCGACCAGGCGCGCTTCCCGCGCGAGCTGGTGCTGGAGATCGCCGCGCTGGGCCTGCTGGGCGCGACCTTGCCGGCCGAGCATGGCGGCGCCGGTCTGGGCGCGGTCTGCTACGGGCTGATCTGCCAGGAGCTGGAGCGCGGCGACAGCGCCTTGCGCAGCTTCGTCAGCGTGCAGTCCTCGTTGTGCATGTATCCGATCTTCGCCTACGGCAGCGATGCGCAGCGGCAGCGCTGGCTGCCGGCGATGGCGGCGGGCCGGGCGATCGGCTGCTTCGGCCTGACCGAGGCCCAGGGCGGCTCCGATCCGGCGGCGATGCGCACCAGCGCCGTGCGCGATGGCGGCGACTGGCGCATCAACGGCGCCAAGATGTGGATCACCAACGGCGAACTGGCCGACCTGGCCATCGTCTGGGCGCGCACGTCCGAAGGCGTGCGCGGCTTCATCGTCGAACGCGGCATGCCGGGTTTCGAGGCGCGGCCGATCCCGCGCAAGATGAGCCTGCGCGCGTCGGTGACCTCGGCGCTGTTCTTCGACGACGTGCGCGTGCCCGAAGCCAGCCGCCTGCCCGACGCGCTGGGGCTGAAGGCGCCGCTGGGCTGCCTGGGCCAGGCGCGCTACGGCATCAGCTGGGGACCGATCGGCGCGGCCATCGCCTGCCTGCGCGAGGCCCTGGCCCATGCCGGCGAGCGGGTGCTGTTCGGACGTCCGCTGGCCGCCACCCAGACCGCGCAGGTGAAGCTGGCCGACATGGCCCGCCGCATCACCGCGGCGCAGCTGCTGGCATTGCAGCTGGGACGCCTGAAGGAGGCCGGCCGGCTGCAGCCGGCGCAGGTCTCGCTGGCCAAGTGGAACAACTGCCGGATGGCGATCGAGGTGGCGCGCGAATGCCGAGACCTGCTGGGCGCGGCCGGCATCACCACCGATCATGCGGCGATCCGGCATGCGCTGAACCTGGAATCGGTGATCACCTACGAGGGCACCGAAACCGTGCACCAGCTGGTGGTCGGCCGCGAGCTGACCGGCATCAACGCGTTCTGAGCGCACGGGAGAGGGCAACGCACATGGGCATCTTCGAAACGAGGCTGGAAACCGAGCGGCTGATCCTGCGCCCGCCATCGCGCGAGGACTTCGAGCCCTGGTCACGCTTCACCGCCGACGAGCAGGCCATGCGCCACATCGGCGGCGTGCAGGCGCCGCCGGTGGCCTGGCGCAGCCTGGCGGCGATGATCGGCAGCTGGCACATGCAGGGCTTTGCCATGTTCTCGGTGATCGAGAAGGCCAGCGGCGAGTGGGTCGGCCGCGTCGGGCCGTGGCAGCCGCACGGCTGGCCGGGCACGGAAGTGGGCTGGAGCATCCGCCGGCCTTCGTGGGGGCGCGGCTATGCCACGGAAGCGGCGACCGCGGCGATCGACTGGGCGGTCGACCATCTGGGCTGGCAGGAGGTCATCCATACCATCGCGCCCGACAATACCGGCTCGCAGGCGGTGGCGCGCAAGCTGGGATCGTCGCTGCTGCGCATGGGACGGCTGCCCGAGCCGCACGACCGCGACGAAGTGCAGATCTGGGGGCAGGGCCGCGACCAGTGGCGGGCGCGCCGGCGCGGCTGAGGCGTCGCCGGCGGGGATCCCGGCGGCGGATCCTCTGGCATCCGGCATCCGGCATCCGGCATCCGGCATCTTGCATCCGGCATCCGGCTGCCGCGTCGCCGGCCGTTCATGCCTCATCTGCCGCCATGCTTCACCCGGCACTGCTTTGCCGCCAGACTAGCGGGGTTCCCACCGGGCCTTTCGCCATGCCGCAGCACAACGTACCGCTCACCGTCCACGGCATGTCGCTGTCGGGCAACTGCTACAAGGTGAAATTGCTGCTCGAGCAGCTCGGCAGCCCGTATCGCTGGATTGAGGTGGACAGCGCCCACGGCCAGACCCGCACGCCCGAGTACCTGGCGCTCAATCCCAACGGCAAGGTGCCGATGGTCGAGCGCGACGACGGCCGCGTGCTGGTCGAGTCCAACGCCATCCTGTTCTGGCTGGCCGAAGGCACCCCGTACCTGCCGGCCGATGCGTGGCAGCGCGCGCAGGCGCTGAGCTGATGTTCTTCGAGCAGTACAGCCACGAGCCCTATGTCGCGGTGGCGCGCTTCATCCGCGGCTGGACGCCGGCCGATTCGCCGCGGCGCAGCCAGTTGCCGCAGCTGCGGCAGCAGGGCGAGGCGGCGCTGGCGGTGATGGAGCAGCACCTGTCGACCCATGCATGGTTCACCGGCGAGGACTACGGGGTGGCCGACATCGCGCTGTTCGCCTACACCCATTGCGCCGGCGACGGCGGCTTCGACCTGGCGTGCTGGCCGGCGATCCAGGCATGGCTGGCACGGGTGCGGGCGGTGCCGGGGTTCGTGCCGATGGACGCGCTGCCGGCCGATATCGCCGCACGCATCGCGCAGGCCGATGCGGTGGCGGCATGAGTGGCATGCCCCGCCAGGCGCGAGCGCTGCCGCGCGGGAGCAATCGCTAGATGTGTGGACTGGCGGGACTGCTGCTGGCCGAACCGCAGCTGCACGGCGACGAACTCGGCGCGCTGGCGCAATCGATGGGCGCCACGCTGCGCCACCGCGGCCCCGACGACGACGGCACCTGGGTCGATGCGCAGGCCGGCATCGCGCTGGCGCACCGGCGCCTGAGCATCCTCGACCTTTCGCCGCTGGGCCACCAGCCGATGGCCTCGGCCGACGGCCGCTACGTGCTGGCCTACAACGGCGAGATCTACAACTTCGCCCAGCTGCGCGCCGCGCTGGCGGCGCTGGGGCACCGTTTCCGCGGCCATTCCGACACCGAGGTGCTGCTGGCGGCGGTGGTGGAGTGGGGGCTGGAGGACACGCTGGTGCGCTGCAACGGCATGTTCGCCATCGCCCTGTGGGACCGCTGCGAGCAGTGCCTGTGGCTGGCGCGCGACCGCGTCGGCAAGAAGCCGCTGTACTACGGCTGGGCCGGGCGCACGCTGGTGTTCGGCTCGGAGCTGAAGGCGCTGTGGCGGCATCCGGATTTCGACAACGGCGTGGACCGCGACGCGCTGACGCTGCTGCTGCGGCTGGACTACATCCCGGCGCCGTACTGCATCCACGAGCGCGCGTTCAAGATGATGCCCGGGCGCATCCTGCGGCTGGACGCGCAGGTGGTCGCCGACGGCGCCGCCGCGCATCGCCCGGAACAGGCGCAGAAGCCGTTCTGGAGTGCGCGCGAGGCGATGCAGGCGGCGCTGCTGGACCCGTTCGGCGGCGACGATGCCGCCGCCGAGGAGCGCCTGGACGGTCTGCTGCGCGACGCGGTGGCGCTGCGCATGGTCGCCGATGTGCCGGTGGGCGTGTTCCTGTCCGGCGGCACCGATTCCTCGCTGGTGGCGGCGATGATGCAGGCACAGAGCGCGCAGCCGGTGCACAGCTTCAGCATCGGCTTTACCGGTTCGCACCACGACGAGGCGCCGCTGGCGCGCGAGGTCGCCACCCACCTGGGCACCGACCACACCGAGCTGTACGTGTCCGGGGCCGATGCGCTGGCGGTGGTGCCGCAGCTGCCGGAGATGTTCGACGAGCCGTTCGCCGACGCCTCGCAGGTGCCCACCGCGCTGGTGGCGCGGCTGGCGCGCGGCGGCGTCACCGTGGCGTTGTCCGGGGACGGTGGCGATGAGCTGTTCTTCGGCTATACCCGCTACCAGCGCGCGCTGCGCAACTGGTGGCTGCTGCAGCACGTGCCGGCGCCGCTGCGCGCGGCGATGGCACGGGCCGCGCGCGGGCGCGGCGAGTCCTCGCGCACCGGCGGGC
>JAFADB010000159.1 GCA_023425225.1 Pseudomonadota bacterium | reverse complement strand
AATCCCGGCTGAAACTGCACGACATTGATGCCCATGGCACACCTTCGTTACCTTCAGATGGAGCCATCTTCCGGCGACGCCGTCGCAAATCCTGCAACTGGCGGCTGAGGGATGGGGCTAATCAGGTCGGTATTTGACAACCGGCGACCTTATTTCTCGTGACGAAGCGAAGTCGCTCGCTAACACAATGAGCAAGACGCGCCTGCTCGAAGGCCCCTTGCGGCGCTCGCTGCTGACTTCCATCGCCCGGCGCCTGGAAAACGTGGTCAAGAACCACCAGCGTCGCGTCAAGTCGGTCAATATTTCGGTGTTCGGCTTCTCACGCGGTGCGGCGCAGGCGCGAGCCTTTGTGCACCGGCTCTACGAGATCGCCGAGGTCTGGGGCAGCGGATGCGGCTACAACGTGGCCGGGGTACCGATGCAGCTGAGTTTCCTGGGCATCTTCGACACGGTGGCTTCGGTGGGATTGGCGGGGATCAGCCGGGTGTCCGACGGCAAGTGGGACTGGGCCGCGGGCGAGATGATGAGCATCCATCCCGAGGTCAGGCAGTGCGTGCACTTCGCCGCCCTGCACGAGCAGCGCATCAACTTCCCGATGGACCTGGCTGCGAGCGGCAGGGAAGCGCTTTATCCGGGCATGCATTCGGACGTGGGCGGCGGTTATTCGCCGGGGGCTCAAGGCAAGGACTTCGTCGATGGCAAGGCTGATGGCACGGCCAAGCTGGCGCAGATTCCGCTGATCGACATGCATCACGAGGCGATCAAGGCGGGTGCGTTGCTCAAGACCATGGAGGAGATACGGCAGGATTCGATCCGTGCGCAGCATTTTGGTTGCCATCCACAACTGATCCGCGACTACAACGCCTGGCTGACGGGCCACGGCGCCGGTGGCGGCGCCCATGCCGAGCAGATCCGCGCGCATTGCCGCCAGTACGTGGCCTGGAAAGGGATGCGGCTGTGGAATGGCGAGGGGAGCTTGCTGCAACAGCCGTTCTTCAAGCAGGCCGACGGCGAGGACCAGGTCGACCTGGCCAACGCGCAACGCGATTTCGCCAACCTGGTGCGCAACCTGGCGCAGGGAAAGAAGGACATGGCGTCCTATCGGGCGAACCTGGCCGAGATCGATGACCGTATCGAGGTCGGGCGCAGGATGGGACGTCCCGTTTTCGTACCGGTACCGCGAGCATCCCAGGAGGCGTACGACTACGCGAAGATCCCTGCGGAGACGAGCCAACTGCTGGATCTGGTACTCGACCATGCCCCCGTCCCCGAGGCAAGCGCGGTGCTGTTCGACAATTACGTGCACGACTCGCTGGCGGGCTTCTATATCGGCACCTATACGGAGCTAAATATCCCGGCCGTCAGCACCTATGGCTACCTGCGATACCGGGGAGTATTCAATATTGCCGGCAGGCAGCGGCAGGAGTGTCGCGATCCGTCGTCGTTGCCTCCGGCCAACGTCCCCGATATCGGAACAGCGTTCCAGCAGATGGGAGCTGCGATGGGAGGCTTTTAATGGCTGGCTGATAGACACGTCGGAAGCTCACCGTCCGGCGAAGCAGTCTAGGACGGCAACATCACCTTCGCCTGTCCGGGCAACACCCGTCTGATCGAGTTGTCGTTGGTGGATGCCGTGCAATTGCATGCGCCATGGAAGGGAATGCCGGCTGCGCAAAGGTTGGTCGATGTTGGGCGTTGTAATGACCCACTGAATTTCTGCTCAGGTGTTAGTTTTCGAAGGAGACACCGATGAGCGAAGTGATGGACGAGGAACAGATCAAGCGCTGGACGGCCCGGCGCAAGTCGGCGCTGGTACTGGAGATCATCCAGGGCAAGACCACCGTGGCGGCGGCCAGCCGGCAGTTCGACCTGACCCCGAACGAGATCGAGGGCTGGATCGATGAGGGCAAGCGGGGCCTGGAGAACGCGCTGCGGGCCAAGCCGGAAGACGTGCGCGAGCAGTACGCGCGTCAGCTCAAGGACCTGCAGGAGGCCTACGGCGAAGCGATGCTGGAGCTGCGCGCCCGAAAAAAGCTGGCAGCCCTGCTGGGCAAGGACGAGAGCTGATGGTCTCGATCCAGCAGGGCTTGCGGGAAGACGGGTTCGAGGTGTCGATGGTGAAGCTGTGCCGGTGGTTCGGCGTGGCCCGGCGCAGCGTGTACTACAAATCCGTCAAGGCAACGCCGAAGGTGAAACCGGAGCTGGCCGAACCGATCCGGGAGCTGATCGAGGCTGAGCCGTCGTTCGGCTACCGGACGGTGGCCGGCTTGCTGAGGATGAACAAGAACACGGTGCAACGGATCTTCCAGCTCAAAGGCTGGCAGGTGCGCAAGCGGGCCATCGGCCAGCGCCCGCGGATCGAGGCATTGCCGTCGGTGGCCACGGCACCCAACCAACGCTGGGCCACGGACCTGTGCCGGGTGTGGGGCGGCCAGGATGGCTGGCTGAGCCTGGCCCTGGTAATCGACTGCCATACCCGGCAACTGCTGGGCTGGCAGCTGTCGCGTAGCGGCAAGGCCAGCACGGCCGTGGCGGCCTTGGAACAGGCCCTGATCACCCGGTTCGGTACGCTGGGCCGGGTGAAGGAGCCGTTCCTGCTGCGCTCGGACAACGGCTTGGTCTTCACCAGCCGGGACTACACCCGTCTGGTACGCAGCTACGGACTGAAGCAGGAGTTCATCACCCCGCACTGCCCACAGCAGAACGGGATGGTGGAACGGGTGATCCGGACGCTGAAGGAGCAATGCGTCCACCGCCACCGGTTCGAGAGCCAGAGCCACGCCCTGCGCGTGATCGGCGACTGGATCGGGTTCTACAACCGGCAGCGGCCGCATCAGGCGTTGAAGATGAGGACGCCCGACCAAGCCTATACCGCTACATTAACCATGTGACCTGTGCAGAATCCGGTGGGTCATTACA
>JAFADB010000144.1 GCA_023425225.1 Pseudomonadota bacterium | reverse complement strand
GCTCACCGCCAACGCCGTCGTGGCCGGGGTGGTCTCGCCGCTGCTGGCGCACGACCCGCTGTGGCTGGCCTGCGGCTTCGGCGGTTTCTTCCTGCTCGGCTGGCTGTTCTGGCGCTGGGACCGGCGCATCGCCCGGCGCGAGCGCCGGCACGGCCCGCTCGCACAACCGCTGCCACCGGCCGACAATGGCTGAGGCACCACCTTCACCTTCCACGGAGAACCCGATGTCCATCCAGTCCAAGGCCCGCCGCGAGAGTCGGCGCCGCCTGGCCGAACGCGAGCGCAACCGGCCGCAGGCCGCGCCCGCATCGTCGCCGGCGATCGAGCCGCACGCCGAACTGCGTGACGGACAGCGCCGCCTGCTGGCCGGCATCGTCCGCCGCGACGGCGAGTGGGTGCTGGGCATGGACGGGCGCATCGCCGGCGAGAGTTCCAGCGCGGCGCGGGTGCTGGCGCTGATCATGCAGGCAGCCGAGCTGCACGAGCGCGCCGGCACGCCGGTGCGGCTGGTCTACTCGGACGCGCTCAAGGACGCCGCGCATGCCGAGGCGCGCGCCGAGGGACTGGATTTCGAGCAGTTCAAGGCGCGGCTGGCGCAGGAGCTGCATCCCCGCCCGGACGGCGACGGCGGCTGACGCCGGCATGGCGCGCCCCCGGGCCGCGACCGTGGTCGAGCTGCGGGCCGTCGTGCGCGGCGATGCCGAGGCCCTGATCCGGGCGCATCGCGCCAGCGTGGCGCTGCATCATCCCTGGGTGCGGCCGTTCCTGGACATGGACGGGTTCCAGCGCTGGTTCGCACGCTTCTCCGGCGGCGACTGCGCCAGCCTGGTCGCGCGTGAGCAGGCCGGCGCAGCGATCGTCGGCGTGTTCAACTTCAGCCAGATCCTCATGGGGGGCTTCTGCAGCGCCTACCTGGGGTACTACGCCTGCGTGCCGTGCGCCGGGCGCGGCCTGATGGGCCAGGCGCTGCCGCTGGCTGCGGCGTACGCGTTCGACACGCTGGGCCTGCACCGTATCGAGGCCAACATCCAGCCCGACAACCTGCGCTCGATCGCGCTGGCGCGTCGCGCCGGATTCCGGCGTGAGGGCTATTCGCCGCGCTACCTGCGCATCGAGGGCCAGTGGCGTGACCACGAGCGCTGGGCATTGCTGGCCGACGACTGACGGGCGCCTCACCGCATCGGCCGCCGGCCGGGGCGGCGCATGCGCGCCTCCCGGATGCCGGCCGCGCGGCGATCAGCGCGGCGCGGCGGCCGCGGTCGGTGCCGTCGCCGCGGGTTCCTGCCAGCCGCAGGCGCGCCCCTGGTTCTGCTGCTTGAGCCACTCGGCCATCGGCGCGAAGTATTCCAGCATCGGCCCGGCGTCGAGCGTGTCGCCGCCGGTGACCTCCTTGAGCGTGGCCTGCCATGGCTGGCTGGCGCCCTTCTGCAGCATCGACCAGAACTTCTGCCCGGCCTCCTTGTTGCCGTAGAAGCTGCAGTCGTACAGCGGGCCGTCGTAGCCGGCGGCCTGGCACAGGCCCTTGTAGAACTGGAACTGCAGGATGTGCGACAGGAAGTAGCGCGTGTACGGCGTGTTGCCGGGCACGTGGTACTTGGCGCCGGCGTCGAAGAACTCCTCGCCGCGCGGGGTGGCCGGGGCCACGCCCTGGTACCTGGCCTTCAGTTCCCACCAGGCCTGGTTGTAGTGGTCCGGGGTGATCGAGCCGTCGAACACGCCCCAGCGCCAGCGGTCGATCATCAGCCCGAACGGCAGGAACGCCACCTTGGCCAGGGCCATGCGCATCTGCGAGTTGATCAGCGCCTCGCGGCCCTGCTGCGGCTGCCCGACCAGGCCGATCGAATGCAGGTACTGCGGCGTCATCGCCAGCACGATGGTGTCGCCGATGGCCTCGTGGAAGCCGTCGTTGGCGCCGCCCTGGAACAGCGGCGGCAGCGGGTTGTAGGCCAGGTCGTAGTACAGGTGGCCGAGCTCGTGGTAGATGGTGGTGAAGTCCTCCTCGGTCGGGCGGGTGCACATCTTGGTGCGCACGTCGCCTTCCATGTCCATGTCCCAGGCGCTGGCATGGCAGACCACGTCGCGGTCCAGTGGCTTGATGAATTGGCTGCGCTGCCAGTAGCTGTCGGGCAGCTTCGGCATGCCCAGCGAGGTGTAGAAGTCCTGCGCGCGCTCGGTCATCTGTCGCGCGGTGAGCAGCTGCGCGTCGCGCTGCGCCCGGAAGCGCGTCTCCACGCTGGCCTGGCTGCCCGGGCGCGCCAACGCCGCGGTCAGGTTGCCCTGGTACTGCTTCTCCAGCGCATCGGTGATGTCCAGGCTGCCGGCGCCGGGGTAGGGCTGCAGCAGGTCCCACAGGTTGCTCCAGTCCTGCTGCCACATGTTGCCGGCCAGGTGCGCCGGCAGCAGCCCGCCGGGAAGCTCGCCCCTGTCGTTGCCGTAGGTGGCGTCGAGCTTGCCGCGCGCGTAGCACTGCAACTGTTCGTACAGCGGCTTGACCTGGTCCCACAGCCGGTCGGTGACGGTGGCCACCTGCTCGGGCGGCATGTCGTAGCCGCTGCGCCACATCTGCCCGACGTCGGCGAAACCCATCTCGCGCGCGCCCTCGTTGGCCAGCTCGACGAAGCGCACGTAGTCCTGGCGCATCGGCTGGGCGATCGAGTGCCAGCCCTGCCAGGCATCGAGCTGGGCGTCGTAGTCGCGGCTGCGCGCCAGCACCTGTTCCAGCTCGCCGAGCTGGCGGCACTGGCGGGCATCGCCTTCGCCGGTGCAGTAGGTGCCGGCGCCGTAGTCGCCTTCCATCTTGGCGGCGATCCGCGTCAGCTCGGCCAGCCGTTGCGGGTCGCGCGGGGCCGGCATCGCCGTCATCAGCTTGAGCAGCTTGAGCGCGCGCGCGGTATCGGCGGTCATCGGCTGGCCTTCGTAGCGCGCGGCCTGCTTGATCCATTCGTTGAGCCTGGCCAGCGAGCGCTCGTTGGCCTTGGAGGCGACCCGCTGCGAATCGCCGTTGATGTAGGTGGCCGACAGCCACTGCGCCGAGACCAGCTCCGGATACATCGCCTTGTACTCGGCGTTGACCCGGGCGATGAACTGGTCGGCGTTCTCGCCGGTCGCCGCTTGCGGGGCGTCTTCCCGGGATGGAGTGGTCGGCTCCTTCCGGCACGCGGACAGGGTCATGGTGGCGACGGCCAGGGCCAGCAGCAGGTGGCGATGGTTCACGGCGGTTCCTTGCACACGGGTTGCCGCAGGCTAGTGGGCCGGAAGGCGGGCTGCAAGCGCGCGATGGCGCCGGCCCGCCCGGTGATCGCCGGCGTACGTCAGCACGGGCGATCAGCCGTGGCTGGCGCTGCAATCGGCGAACAGGTCGCGCCTGCGGTCGTAGAGCGCGGTCTTCACCTGCAACAGGCCCAGCACCGACGGGAACAGGTTGTCATGGTCGGTGTACTGCTGTGCGCGCTGCCGCAGGCAGGCCAGGTCCAGGCCGCGATCCTGCGCGAACCGGGGCGAGAACCACATCACCATCGGCACCCGCGTCTGCTCCTGCGGTGCGATGGCATAGGGTACGCCGTGCAGGTACAGGCCCTTCTCGCCCAGCGATTCGCCATGGTCGGACAGGTAGATCATCGCGCTGTCGTAGTCGGGCATCGCGCGCAGCTGCGCGATGGCGAGGGCGAGGAAATGGTCGGTGTAGAGCAGGGCGTTGTCGTAGGCGTTGACGATCTGCTCGCGGCTGCACTTGCCCAGGTCCGGGGTGTCGCAGGTGGGCGTGAAGCGTGCGAAGCCGGCCGGATAGCGCTGGAAGTAGCTCGGGCCGTGGTTGCCAAGCTGATGCAGCACCACCACGCGATCGCCGGGCCTGGCGCGCACCTGTGCAGCCAGGTCGTCGAGCAGGATGGCGTCCATGCAGCGTCCGTCCTGGCACAGCCCGGGCTTGTCGGCATCGTCCAGGCGTTGGATCGGCAGGCCCTCGCACACGCCCTTGCAGCCGGACTGGTTGTCGCGCCACAGGGTGGCGATGCCGGCGTGGTCGAGCACGTTGAGCAACGATTGGTGCGCGCGGATGTTGCGCTCGTCGTAGTCGTGGCGGCCGTAGGGCGAGAACATGCACGGCACCGAGACCTCGGTGCTGGTGCCGCACGCGTGCATGTCCGGGAAGTTGATCACGTCGGTCTGGGCCAGCTCGGGCGTGGTCTGGCGCACATAGCCGTTGAGCCCCCAGTTCTGCGCGCGTGCAGTTTCGCCCAGCACCACCAGCAGCAGGCGCGGACGGCTGCCGGCCGCGCGCGACGTGGCCTTGGCGTCGCGCCCGATCGGCTGTTTGGGTGCCGGCTTGACCGGCGAGCTGCCTTTCAGGTTCTGCTGCAGGGCCACGAGGTAGTTGATCGGCGTGGCCAGGTAGCGCACCTCGCGGTGGTTGCGCATCAGCGCCGACAGGTCCTGGAACGACAGCATCGAGCCGAGCGCGCCGACCGCCGCGACCGCCAGCAGGAAGCCGGTCCGGATCAGCAGCGCCTTGCCCGCGCCGCGCCGCTTCAGCCGCAGCCGCCACAGCACCGTGATCGGCAGGCCGGCAAGCAGCAGCAGCGGCATGACCAGCGACGGAGTGAGCAGCTCGCGGGATTCCTTGTGGTCGGTGGCCAGCACGTTGCGCAGCATGTCCGCGTCGATGTAGACGCCGAATGTGCCCATGTAGTGCGTGGCCAATGCGGTGGTCACCAGCAGCACGGCCAGCAAGGCCTTGGCGCTCCAGCGCCACAGCAGCAGGCCCAGCACCAGTGCGTGCACGCAGACCAGCAGCAGCAACAGCGACAGCGCGAACCGCGCATCGCCCGGATGAGTGGCCATGGAGCTGCGCCAGAACGGGCCGTTGCACGCCAGTGTGAAGAACAGGCTGGCGCCCAGCACCAGGATTTCGGTGGAGACCAGCGGGCGCAGCGTCCACCAGCCCGGATGCGTGGCGGCAACGGGATTTTGCGCTGCCGATGTGGCACTCATGCGGTTTCTCCCGGCGTTACCGTCGTGGCCGGGCGCGGGCGCAGCATGAGCAGGTACAGTCCCAGTGCCACCAGCCAGCACGTGGCCAGCGTCCACACGTCGTGGGACAGGAAGTGCGCGCCGCGCAGCTGCTGGGAAATGCCGAACAGCATTCCTGCACCCAGGCCGATGTCCA
Source organism: Pseudomonadota bacterium (assembly GCA_023425225.1). Classification (GTDB taxonomy): domain Bacteria; phylum Pseudomonadota; class Gammaproteobacteria; order Xanthomonadales; family Xanthomonadaceae; genus MMGLT7. The sequence continues at coordinate 2,194 of JAFADB010000144.1, read as the reverse complement.
AGCCGATCCAGCGCCAGCGCGGGCACGCCGCCAGTGCGGCGAAGTACAGCGCCACCCAGGCATAGCCGGCGCTGGCATGGCCGGCGGGGAAGCACTGGCTGGCCGGCATCGACGCCGGCCGCGATTGCAGCAGGCCGATGAATTCGCGCGTGCCGCCATAACGGGCCAGGTCCCACGGGCAATCCATGTGGATCAGCGACTTCAGCACGGAAACCAGCAGCGTCGAGGCGGCCACCGCCAGCGCCAGGTACAGCAGCGGGCGCCGGTACGTGCGCCATGCCGGCCGGCGCCAGCTCCAGGCGCACAACGCGATGACCGCCAGGCCGGCCAGCGTGCTGGCCGTTTTGCCGCCGCGGTGGATCAGCGTGCTTGTCAGCCAGGCATCCTTCAGCGCCCAATGCCCGCCTTCGGCACGGAACAGCCAGTCGGCCAGCCACCGGTCAACGCCAACGCCCATCAGCACGGCGCTGGCTGCCAGCGCCAATAGCAGCGGCAGCCACAGGTGGAAAAGCAGGAATCGCCCGCCCGCAGTTGGACGGCCCGTGGCCGCGGAGGCAGGGCTGGAACGCACAAGTGAGATGGTCATGGGGGAGTAAGCAGCGCCCTGTCGGCGAATGGCCCAATGGTTGGGGTCGCGCTGTCGGAAAACGGTCGGAGCAGTGTTGTGCAATCGTGAAGCGGTCTGCGCGTTGCGCGGCGGTCAGTCTTCGTTGTCGCCGTCGTCCGCACTGTCGGCGGTGGCGGCGGTGGCGGCGCAACCGCTCTTCCAGGCCCAGCCGGGCACCAGCAGCCAGCGGTTGCGGTTGGCCTGGCCGATCTGGACGACCTGGGCCGGATCGATGCAGGGGCTGAGTGCCCGGTCGAGCACGAGCAGCCAGCGCTGTCGTGGCGCCGCCTCCAGCCACGGGCCTGCCTGCCGCCACTGCTCCGGCCATGACGCCTTGAAGCCGAAGTCGGTGACCGGCCGGTCGGCCTGCAGCATGTTCTGTTCGCGCCAGGCGAGCAGGCCGAGTTCGGCATGCGGACCGATCCGCGCGCCGACCTGGCGCATCAGCCGCGACGCGGAACTGTAGGGATCCAGCGTCGGCATCAGCCCCAACCCGTAGATGCCCCACAACAGCGCACTGGCGACGACGACCGCGGCACCGGCACGCCGAGGCCGCGCCCAGGCGGCGATCAGCACGGTGCCGATGCCCAGCGCCAGCAACCAGCAGCCCAGCGTGCGTATGGCGGCCGGATCGATCGCGCGGCGCATCGCGTCGCGCAGGATCCAGCCGCTGCCGTGCAGCGCGCAGGCACCCAGTACGGTCGCGGCGACGCCGATCGCCAGCAGGTAGCCGAACAACAATGCACGGACCGCGCGCCTGCGCAGCAACCCGCCCAGCAGTGGCGCCGCGGCCACGCACAGCGCCGGCAGCATCGGGAAGATGTAGACCTCGCGCTTGCCGGGGCTGGCGCTGAAGAACAGCAGCACCAGCACGCTCCAGCCCAGCAGCAGCCGGTAGCGCGCATCGCCGCGGCGGCAGCGCCGCCACCATGCCGGCAGCAGCCATGGCAGCAGCAGCACGCCCGGCAGCCACAGCGTGGCCATGACCTGCAGGTAGTACCAGGGCGGCTGGCGATGGTGCCAGGCGGCGGCGTAGCGGGTGCCGGTCTGCTTGAACAGCAGTTCGTGCGCATAGGCCTGCACGGCAGGGTCCGGGCTGTGCCAGAGCGCCAGCAGCAGCGGCAGCAGCCAGACGCCGGCACCGGCGAGGAACAGCGGCAGCATGGACATCCAGCGCCAGCGGTCGCCGGCCCTGGCCGGCAGCGGTCGGCGCCACAGCGCCCAGGGCAGCAGCACCAGCAACGGCAGGAATCCCACGCCCTTGGTGACCGTCCCCAAGCCGGCGGCGGACGCGGCGATGCTCCAGCCGGTCCAGTCCGGTCCACGCAACAGGTGTCGCAGCAGGCCCCACAGCGACAGCGTGGTCAATGCCACCAGCACCATGTCGATCTGCGCGCGTTTGGCCATCAGCCCGAACTGCACGCAGGCGAACAGTGCCAGCACCGCGTAGCGCGCCACCTGGCGGTTCCACAGCCGCCGCGCCAGGTCGTAGCTCAGCCACAGCGTCAGCAGCGCCGCCAACAGCGACGGCAGCAGGAAGGCGATGCGCCACTCGCCGGTGAGGGCGTGGGCCGCGGCCTGCATCCA
>JAFADB010000082.1 GCA_023425225.1 Pseudomonadota bacterium | reverse complement strand
GAAGATGCGCAGCCCGGCGGCGCGGAAGCGGTCCACCACGCCGGCCACCAGCGGCACTTCCGGGCCGACCACGGTCAGGTCCACGCCCTCGTCCTGCGCCAGCTTCAACAGGCCATCGATGTCGGTGACCTTGACCGCCACGTTGCGGCATTTGTCTTCCGTGGCGGTGCCGGCGTTGCCGGGCGCGACGATCACTTCGGACACGCGCGGCGACTGTGCCAGCTTCCAGGCCAGGGCGTGCTCGCGGCCGCCGGAACCGATGACGAGGAGTTTCATTGCTGCTTCCACCTGCTGCTGTAGACGGAGAGAAGTGCCGGGAGGGACTCAGTCCCCTGGGTCAGGGGGCGATCCGCGCCAACGGCGCGGATGGGGGTGGGAAAGCAAGGCCGGGGCCCAGGGTTTGCGCAGCGAACCTTGGGGTTGATGCCGGCGCAGCCGGTATCAATGCCGGAAATGCCGCACGCCGGTGAACACCATCGCGATGCCGTGCTCGTCGGCCGCGGCGATCACCTCGCCGTCGCGCATCGAGCCGCCGGGCTGGATCACCGCCTTGATGCCGGCCTCGGCCGCCGCGTCGATGCCGTCGCGGAACGGGAAGAACGCGTCGGAGGCCATCACCGAGCCCTCCACCACCAGCCCGGCGTCATGCGCCTTGATGCCGGCGATGCGCGCCGAGTACACCCGGCTCATCTGCCCGGCGCCGATGCCGATGGTGCGGTTGTCCTTGGCATAGACGATGGCGTTGGACTTGACGTACTTGGCCACGCGCCAGGCGAACAGCAGGTCGCGCAGTTGCGCTTCGGTGGGGGCGAGCGTGGTCACCACCTTCAGCTCGTCGGCCGCCATGCCGCGGTTGTCCGAACTCTGCAGCAGCAGGCCCGAGCCGACGCGCTTGCTGTCGTAGCTGTTGCGCCCGGCGCCGTGCGGGATTTTCAGCACGCGCACGTTGGCCTTCTTCGTCGCGTATTCCAGCGCGCCGGCCTCGTAGTCGGGCGCGATCAGCACCTCGACGAACTGGCGGTCGAGGATGGCCTTGGCGGTGGCCGCATCCAGCGTGCGGTTGAAGGCGATGATGCCGCCGAAGGCGCTGGTCGGGTCGGTGGCGTAGGCCAGCTCGTAGGCATCGCCGCAGGCCACGCCCACCGCCACGCCGCACGGGTTGGCGTGCTTGACGATCACGCAGGCCGGGGCGTCGAACTGGCGCACGCATTCCCACGCCGCGTCCGAGTCGGCCAGGTTGTTGTAGCTCAGTTCCTTGCCCTGCAGCTGCTCGAAGGTGGCCAGCGTGCCCGGCACCGGGTACAGGTCGCGGTAGAACGCGCCGCTCTGGTGCGGGTTCTCGCCGTAGCGCAGGTCCATCACCTTGACGAAGGTGGAGTTCATCTGCGCCGGGTACTCCGCGCGCACCGGCACCTCGGCCGAGGCGTCGGCCACTGCCGACAGGTAGTTGCTGATCGCCGCGTCGTACTGCGCCACGCGGTCGAACGCGGCCACCGACAGCGCGAAGCGCTTGGCCGCCGACAGCTTGCCGTCGTTGGCGTCCAGCTCGGCCAGCAGATCGGGATACTGGTCCGGCGAAGTGGCCACCGCCACCCGCGCGAAGTTCTTGGCCGCGCTGCGCAGCATCGCCGGACCGCCGATGTCGATGTTCTCCACCGCCTCGGCCAGGGTGCAGTCGGCGCGTGCGGTGACCTGCTCGAACGGGTACAGGTTCAGCACCAGCAGGTCGATTGGGGCGATGCCGTGCTCGGCCATCACCGCGTCGTCGGTGCCGGCGCGGCCGAGCAGGCCGCCGTGCACCAGCGGGTGCAGCGTCTTGACCCGGCCGTCCATCATCTCCGGGAAGCCGGTGACCTCGGCCACGTCCCTGACCGGCAGCCCGGCCTCGCGGATCGCCCGGGCGGTGCCGCCGGTGGACAGCAGCTCGACATCGCGCGCGGCCAGCGCGCGGGCCAGTTCGACCAGGCCGGTCTTGTCGGAAACGGACAGCAGGGCCCGGCGCACGGGCAGGAGATCAGCAGCCATCGGGATAGAAACCGCAGCGGAAGGGGGGCGATATTGTAACCGCCCGGCCCGCTTCCACCGGTCCCTCCGATGCGCGGCGAACGGGCTCAGCCGTGCGTCAGCCGTGCCAGCAGCAGCACGATCGAGGCGAAGCCGACCAGGCCGAAATAGATGCTGCCCAGCAGCAGGTACTTGCAGGTGGTCTTCAGCCGGCCCTGGCCATAGACGCGCCATTGCGTCCACCACAGGTAGACGGCCATCCACAGCCACAGCAGGAGCTGCAGCCAGCCGGCGGCCGGGGCCAGCGCCGGCGCGCGGTCGGCGACGATCTGCAGCACGAACAGGCCCAGCAGGGCCAGGCAGAGGAAGGCGTGGCTGTACAGCGCCACCACCAGGTGTTCCAGGTAGCCGCGGCCGCTGCGCAGGTACAGCAGCTTCAGCAGCACCGCGAACACCGGCACCAGCACGAACAACGCGGTCGGCACCGAGTGCAGCAGGTCGTGGACGAAGGCTTGCGGATCGTGGCGGTAGCTGGCCAGGTTGCGCTGGCCCTGGGCGATGCGGTGGTTGAGCCAGCGGTTGGCGAAGTCCGGCAGCGCGTCGATCCGCAGCGGGTTCGCGTACTCGTCCCACGCCTGCCCGTGGACATCGAAGGGCACCACCTGGCCCGCCGGCTCCGGTGCCGCGGCCTGCGGCGCCGCGCGGCCCTCGATCTCGGCGATGCGGCGATCAGCGGCGGCCCGCAGCGCCTGCTGGCCGGCGCGTATCCCCTTTATGTGCATGCCGCCGGTACCCTGCAGTTCCTGAAGCGTGCGCTCCAGTTCGCCCAGCGCCTGGTCACGATGGGCGACCACCTCGGCCACCGTGGTGTCGCGGTCGAACTGGCTCGCATCGCCGACGGAGACGCGGAAGGCGAACTGCGCCACGAAGAACGCCAGCACCGCCAGGATGACGAACAGCCGCAGCGGCGGCAGGTAGGGGACGCGATGGCCACCAAGGTAGGCCGAGATGATGCGGCCGGGAATCAGCAGGTCCCTGAGGGTACGGAACACGCGTCCGTCCAGGTGCCAGAACGACTCGAACACTTCCTCGAGCGCGTGGCCGAAACTGCGCAGCGGGTTGTGCGCGGACTGCCCGCAGCGATGGCAGTAGGCACCGTGCAGCGCGGCATCGCAGTTCTCGCAGCGGAGGGCATGGGAGTTCTCGTTCATGCACGCGTACCCCGGATCGTGGTCGGCTGCCCTCAGACCAGCCCGTACTCCTTGAGCTTCTTGCGCAGCGTGGCGCGATGGATGCCCAGCATCGCCGCGGCCCGGCTCTGGTTGCCCTCGCAGTGGTTCAGCACTTCCACGAACAGTGGGATCTCCATCTCGCGCAGCACGATCTCGTAGACATCGTCGGCCTCGCAGCCATCGAGGTCGCGCAGGTAGCGGCGGACGGATTGGGCGACGTGCTCGCGCAACGGCGGCTTCGGCGCGCCGCGACTGATGTCAGGACGAGTGGTGGCAGCGTTCAAGTGCATCCCCGGGTGGCAGCGCCGGGAACGGGTTGGGGGCCGGCGCGGGGAAGAGTCTATCGCGTGCATCCGCAGGCTGCACATCGCGGCATCGTTCAGCCGCGCCGTCTGTCGGCGCGTCGTTCAATGGAAGGCGAACGCGAAGGCCTCGGTGCCGGCCGATGGCTCGCGCACCCTGAAGGCCACCTGCGCGCTCTGTCCCGGTGCAAGCAGCGCGTCCTCGGCCGGCGGCGTGCCCAGGTACTGGGCCGGGGTGAAGACCTGGCTGCCGATCGTGCGGCCATCGGCATCGGTGAGCGAAAGCTGCAGCTGCGGCCATGGCTGCGGCCACTGCGCATCGTTGCGGAAACTGGCGCGCACCTGCAGTACGCCGGCGACGCCGGGAACCGGTCGCACCTCGCGTCCGAGCATGCTGAAGGCCTGCGGCTCGTGCCACGGCGGCAGGCTGCAGCGCAGCGCCGCGCAGACGCCGGACAGCAGCGGCCGCCAGCGCGCATCGGCGGCCAGGCGGGCGCGGTCGGCCAGGAGCATCTGCAGCAGCAGCAGCGCCAGCAACGCCGACACCAGTGCCCATTGCCAGCGTGGCGTGCGACTGGGCGCCTTGGCCATCTGCGGACGGCTGAGGAAGTTCGGGGCCGCGGTGGCGGTGGCGTCGCGGTCCGGTACCGTCACCTGCGGCGCGGCGGCGGCGTCGACTGGGATCCCAGCCGCGATGTCGCCCGCTTCGACGGATGCCGGCGCAGCCTCGGGCCCTTGCGGTGGTACCGCGGGCGACCCCGCGCTTCCGGCCGCGGACATCACCGGCGAGGTGTCCGGCGGCGCTTCGTCCTTCTTCGCCGGTGGCGTATGCAGGAAGGTGGCGATCGAAGGGCGCGGTGTCGGATCGGTCATGGCGGCAGGCGGGCCAGGGACGGGTCGCTGGATTCAACCACGGCGCACGCCGTCGATGCGCATCCAGTCGCCGTCGCGCTCGCAGGCCAGCTGCCCGAACCAGGGCGCGTAGCGCGCCAGCAGTTCGTCCTCCTGGCCGTGCAGGATGCCCGACAGGGCGATGCAGCCGCCGGGGGCCACGCGCGCGGCGAGGGTATCGGCCAGCGCGTTCAGCGCCGAGGCCAGGATGTTGGCGACCACGACCGGATAGGTCTGCACCGGTTCGTCGGCCGGCAAATACACCGACAGCCGTTCGCCGACGCCGTTGCGCTCGGCGTTGTCGGCGCTGGCCAGCAGCGCCTGCGGATCGTTGTCCACGCCCACCGCCGCGGTGGCGCCGAGCTTGAGCGCGGCCAGCGCCAGGATCCCCGAGCCGCAGCCGAAGTCGAGCACGCGCGCACCGTCGAGTCGGCCGCGTTCGGCCAGGCCGTCGAGCCAGTGCAGGCACAGCGAGGTGGTGGGATGGGTGCCCGAGCCGAACGCCAGCCCCGGGTCCAGCCGCACGATGGCGGCGCCGGGGAAGCGTGCCTCCTCGGGGATGTCCTGGTTCCACGGCACGATGAAGGTGCGGCTGCCGAAGCGCATCGGCTCGAACTGGTCGATCCATGCCCGCTCCCAGTCCTGGTCCTCGACCTGGCGGAACTGCGCGTCGCGCCATTCCAGTTCCGGATCGAACGCCTCCAGTGCCGCCAGCAGCGCCAGCGCATTGGCATCGCCCGGGAACAGCGCGGTGAGCACCAGCGTGTTCCACAGCGGCGTCTCGCCCACGCCCGGCTCCAGGATCGCGCGCTCGTTGCTGGTGTCGGCGTCGGCGTCGAGCAGGGTGACCGACAGCGCGCCGACATCCTCCAGCGCGTTCTCGTAGCGGGGCTGGGTGGATTCGGAGCAGTGCAGGGAGAGTTCGAGGTACGGCATCGGCATGCGGCGGCGACAGGAGCCGTGCATCGTAGTCCAGCCGCGCGCGCCATGCTCGCCGGGCATGCGCCTGCATGCGTGGCGGCGGCTGCCGGCCGACCCGGATGAACAGGGGGCCACGGAAAGGGTGGGGTAAACTGCCGCGCTTGCGACTCATGACGTCCCCGCCATGACCCTGGTCCCACCCCGCATGCTGTGGTTGCTGCTGCCGGTGCTGTTGCTCGCGGCCGTGTGGTGGCGGCTGGGCGGACGGGCATCGTCGCCGCTGGCGACCGCCGATGTTCCAGGCAGCACGGCGGCCAGCAAGCCGGCGCAGGCGTGGCCGCCGCGGGACGAGCACGAGCGCCTCGAGCACGAGCGCCGGCGTTCCACCGCGGTGGCGCCGGGATTGCCGTTGGATCCGCGCAGCGGCTTCGAGCGCGAGCCGGACCTTTATCGCTACCTGCAGACGCTGGCGGCGCCGGCGGCGATGGGCGACAGGGACGCGCGCTGGCTGGTCAGCCGCGTCTACGACTACTGCGCCGGCTACGCCATGGATCCGGCCGCCTATGCCGCCGACAGCGACGCACTGGCGCAGCTGCAGCTGGCGGGCGCCGCGACGATGGCGACGGCGCGGCAGCGGGTGCTGGCGCGCTGTTCCGGCTTCCTGCCGCGCGATGGCCTTACCCGTGCGGCCATCGCCGCCCAGCGTCGCCAGGCTGCCGAGGCCGGCAGCGTCGCCGCCGAGGCGGCCCTGCTGGCGCAAGGGCAGCCGCTGGAGGAGTCGCCGCAGTACCGCCGTGACCTGGTGGAACGGGTGATGGCCTCGCGCGACCCGGAGGCCTTCCTGGCGCTGTCCCCGGCGATGGGCCTGGCCGCCAGCGGTGACGGCGCCTTCCAGGGACTGGTGGCCGGTTCCGGGATGGCCGAGCTGGCCTGGCAGGTGGCGGCCTGCCGGCTCGGGCTGGCCTGCGGGCCGGACAGCGTGCTGATGACCAGCTACTGCGCCAACGGCGGCATCTGCTCGCAGGACCCGGGCCAGGATTTCGACGCTTTCGTATTCGATGCCGCGGTGCCGCGGCAAGGTGCCCAAAAAATGGAAGAGATGGTGGATCAACTGATCGAACACACCGGAGACCGCTCATGAACTACCGGCGCTTGCTCCACGGAGCCAAATTCTGGTTCTGGGTGCTGCTGTTCGTCGCCTACACCGCGACCGCGGCGCACATGCTGTTGATCGACACCTCGCAGGACCCGCTGCGCAACCTGTCGAAGGTGAAACTGGCCACGGTGCATGCCAGCGGCGACGTGCGCAGTGCCGGCGCCAGCCAGGCCGCGGCGGTGCTGCGCGCGCAGAGCGGCGTTCCGTTCTCCACGCTGGCGCCGGGCTCGACCTTCCAGATCGTCTGGCCGGACGGCTCGATCGAGACCCTGCGCATCGTCAGCCCGACCTCGTCGCTGGGCGTGGAGCCGGTATCGGAACTGGAGCCGGCGGCGCAGGTCGGTCCGGAGCAATAGCGCGGGCACGCTGTTGCGGCCATGAAAAACGCATCCATGAAAAAAGGCGGGGATTCCCGCCTTTTTTCATGGATGCCGCATTCCCGCGGCGGCGTCGCCTATACCAGCGCGATCGACTTGTTCTTGCGTTCGGCCAGGCGCTTTTCCAGATAGTGGATGTTCTGCCCGCCGGCCTGGAAGCCCTTGTCGCGCATGATCCGCTGCTGCAGCGGGATGTTGGTCTTGATGCCCTCGACCACCATCTCGCTCAGCGCCACGCGCATGCGCGCGATCGCGGTCTCACGGTCGGGGCCGTGCACGATCAGCTTGCCGATCATCGAATCGTAGTTCGGCGGCACGCGGTAGCCGCTGTAGATGTGCGTGTCCACGCGCACGCCGGGGCCGCCGGGCGGATGGAACGCGGTGATCAGGCCCGGGTTGGGCATGAAGTTCTCCGGATCCTCGGCGTTGATGCGGCACTCGATGGCATGCCCGCGCGGGACGATGTCGCTCTGCTTGATGGTGAGCTTGTGCCCGGCGGCGATGCGCAGCTGCTCGCACACCAGGTCGATGCCGGTGATGCGCTCGGTCACCGGATGCTCCACCTGGATGCGGGTGTTCATTTCGATGAAGTAGAAGCGCCCGTTCTCGTACAGGAACTCGAAGGTGCCGGCGCCGCGGTAGCCGATGCGGATGCACGCGTCCACGCAGACCTTGCCGATCTCGGCGCGCTGCTCGGCGGTGATGCCCGGCGCCGGCGCTTCCTCCACCACCTTCTGGTGGCGGCGCTGCATCGAGCAGTCGCGCTCGCCCAGGTGGATGGCGCTGCCTTGGCCGTCGGCCAGCACCTGGATCTCCACGTGGCGCGGGTTCTGCAGGAACTTCTCCATGTACACCTGGTCGTTGCCGAACGCCGCCTTGGCCTCGGCCTTGGTGGTGGCGATGGCGTTGTTAAGCGCGCCCTCGGTGTGCACCTCGCGCATGCCGCGGCCGCCGCCGCCGCCGGCGGCCTTGATGATGACCGGGTAGCCGATCTCGCGCGCCAGCTTGACGTTGGTGGCCAGGTCCTCGCCCAGCGGGCCGCCCGAGCCGGGCACGCACGGCACGCCGGCGGCCTTCATCGCGCGGATCGCCTCCACCTTGTCGCCCATCAGGCGGATGGTGTCGGCCTTCGGCCCGATGAAGACGAAGCCGGACTGCTCCACCTGCTCGGCGAAATCGGCGTTCTCGGACAGGAAGCCGTAGCCGGGGTGGATGGCCTGGGCATCGGTGACCTCGGCCGCGGCGATGATCGCCGGGATGTTGAGGTAGCTTTCCGAGGACGGGGCCGGGCCGATGCACACCGACTCGTCGGCCATGGCCACGTGCTTGAGGTTGCGGTCGACGGTGGAATGCACCGCCACGGTGCGGATGCCGAGCGTATGGCACGCGCGCAGGATGCGCAGCGCGATCTCGCCACGGTTGGCGATCACTACTTTGTCGAGCATGGGGCGCTCCATCAGCCGATGACGAACAGCGGCTGGTCGAACTCGACCGGCTGGCCGCTCTCGCCCAGGATCGCCACGATGGTGCCGGATGCGTCGGCCTCGATCGGGTTGAACATCTTCATCGCCTCGATGATCGCCAGCGTCTCGCCTTCCTTGACCGTCTGGCCCAGCGTGACGAACGGCGGCTTGTCCGGCGCCGGCGAGGTATAGAACGTGCCGACCATCGGCGCGCGCAGCACGTGGCCGTCGGGCAGGGCGTTGGCCGGCTTGGCGCTGCCGCCGGTGGAGGCCTCGGTGGGCGAGCTCATCGCCATCGCCGGGGCGGCGGGGGCGGCCTGCACCACGGCCGGCGCGGCGGCGACCACGCCCCCCTGCGGCACCCGTGCCAGGCGCACGCTTTCCTCGCCCTCCTTGATCTCGATCTCGGCCAGGTTCGACTCTTCGAGCAGGTCGATCAGCTTCTTGATTTTGCGCAGGTCCATGGAGGCCTCTTGGTAGCGTTTGCGACGTCGCCGGGCGACGTCCGCGGGTTCAAGGAAAAGACGAGGGGCGCGGGATCACCGTCGGTCGCGATCCGCATGCATCCGGCAGCCGGCGCTCCGGGGTTCGCCGACGTGCCATCGCAGGCCGGCATCGGCCGTCGCGCGCCAACCACGATCCCGGTGGCGCGGGATGCGAGCGGATTGGAGCGATGCCAGCGGCTGTGCCATTGCAATGGGTAAAACGGTTACCGAAAGGCCGGCAGTCTGCGCGATGGGCGCGATACTGTCCAGATAGGCGAAGTTTGCGGCGTTTCAATCGTGTGTTTGAATCTGTCCTTTGGCGTGGCCGCCTTCCGCGTCGGCGTTGACATCCCGGACCGCTTGGTCCGAGGTCGTTCCACGATCTCCGCAGATGGAAGACCTTGGCGGAGATTCACCGATTTTTCTGCGGCGATTCACGAGGGGGCCGTTGCGTAAGCCCGGTGCCGAAGCCCCGGCCTTGGATGACTGCCCGGCACCGGACCGGCTCAGCCGCCGGCGCGCAGCAGCGCATCCTCGACGACGGCCTGGGTCAGCACCGTGGGCAGCACCCGCGGCGGCGCGCCGGGGCCGTAGACCACGTACAGCGGCACGCCGACCGCCTTGTGCTCCTCCAGGAAGGCGCTGATCTGCGGATCGACGTTGGTCCAGTCGCCCTGCATGTACACCGCATCGACCTGCTTGAGCGCGTCGCGGAAGGCGGCCCGGCCCAGCACGTTGCGCTCGTTGGCCTTGCAGGTCACGCACCAGTCGGCGGTCATGTTGACGAACACCACGCGGTTGTCGGCGCGCAGGCGGTCGAGCATCTGCGGCGAATACGCCACCGCGCCCTCGCTGTGTCCGCTGCTGGGCGCGTGCATGCGGGTCACCCCCCAGATCGGTAGCAGGGCCACCAGCACGAGCGCCAGGCCCAGCGCCTTGCCGCCGCGCCGGTCGTGCCAGCGGCTGCGTTCGAACCACCACAGGCCCAGCGCCAGCAGCGCCAGGCCGGCCAGCACCAGCGCCAGCGCATCCACTCCGCGCTGCTTGCCCAGCACCCACAGCAGCCAGATGGCGGTCAGGTACATAGGGAAGGCCAGTACCTGCTTGAAGGTCTCCATCCACGCGCCGGGCCTGGGCAGGCGCCTGGCCAGTGCCGGCACGAAGCCGATCAGCAGGAACGGCAGCGCCAGCCCCAGCCCCAGCACCAGGAACACCAGCAGCGCCAGCAGCGGCGGCGCGGTGAAGGCGTAGGCCAGCGCCGGGCCCATGAACGGGGCGATGCACGGGCTGGCCACCAGGCAGGCCAGCGCGCCGGTCATGAAGTCGCCGGCCGGGCCGCGGCGCGAGGCCGGCAGCTGGCCCAGACGCCCGCCCAGGCGGCTGCCCAGGGTGAACAGGAACACCCCCGACAGGCTCAGGCCGACGGCGAACATCAGGTACACCAGCGCGGCCACGAACCACGGCTGCTGCAGCTGGAAGCCCCAGCCGGCGGCCTGGCCGGCGGCGCGCAGGGCGATGACCAGTGCACCGATGGCGGCGAACGCCACCAGCACGCCGAGCGTGTACCAGATGGCATGGCGGCGCGCGTGTTCGCGGCTTTCCCCGCTCTGCGCCAGGCCCAGCACCTTCAGCGACAGGATCGGCAGCACGCACGGCATCAGGTTCAGCACCAGTCCGCCCAGCAGTGCCAGCAGCAGCACCGCCAGCAACGACTGCGTCGCCGCCGGCGGCTGGCTGCGCCCGGCATTGCCGGCGGAGGCATCCGGTGCCGGGTCGGCGGCGGCAGGCGGGACCGGCGTGTCGGCGGCCGTGTCGTCGTTCGCGGCGGCCGGCGCGTCACCGTCCAGCGGCGGGATTAGCAACGGCGCCACTGCCGCCTGCTCACTCGGCGCCACGTGGCCGGCCGGGATCGACAGCTTCACCCGGCGGGTCATCGGCGGATAGCAGATGCCGTCGGTCTGGCAGCCCTGGAAGGTGGTGACCAGCGTGGCCTCGACCGCGTCGGCACGGGTGCGCTGCAGCGGCAGCGTCACCTCGGCCTGGTCGAAGTAGACCACCACGTTGCCGAAATGCTCGTCGCGATGCGCCGTGCCCTTGGGCCATTGCGGCAGGCCGGGGCGGACGCCGGCGCTGCCCTCGAGCTTGAACGAGGTGCGGTCGCGGTACAGGTAGTAGCCCGGCGCCGGGGTGAAGCGCAGCAGCAGGGTGTTGCCGTCGCCGACGATGGCCTCGAAGCCGAAGGCCTGTTCGGAAGGCAGCGGCAGCGCGTCGGTGGCGGCCGCGCCGGTGCCGGGCAGGGCGAATGCGGGGCGGCGCGGTGCCGCCAGCGCATCGAGGCCGGTGGGGGACGCGGCCTCGCCGGCGCCCGGGTCGGCGGAACCGGTGGACGGCAGCCGTACCTGCAGCGTGCGCTTCTGCGGCGGATAGCACACCCCGGCGTCGGCGCAGCCCTGGTAGCGTACCTCCAGCGTCACCGTGTCCAGGCCCGGCTCGGGCGCGCCGGGCAGGGTGGCCAGCAGCCGGCCGTGGTAGGTCTCCACGTCGCCGAAGAACTCGTCGTGCTTCGGCTCGCCGGCGGGCATCGCCAGCGTCCGGGCGTGGAAGCCGGGGTCGGCGCTGGCGCTGGTGCGATGGCGGTACAGGTAGTAGCCGGGCGCGATCTTCCAGTCCAGCTCGATGCGGTCGCGGCCCACGGCATGGGCCTGCAGCTGGAAGGCCTGGTCGACCGGCAGCAGGTCGGCCTCGCTGATGGCCAGCGCGGACGGGATGGCCAGCGCCAGCACCAGCAGCGCGGCGATACGGCGGAACAACATCATCGGCTCAGGCTTCCTCGGAGGTTTCGGCGCGTACCCAGTCCAGATAGTCGGGCAGGCCGTCGGCGGCTTGGACCGCGACGATCTCCGGCAGTTCATGCGGGTGCAGTTCGCGCAGCCGCTCGACCACCGCCTGCAGCGGCGCGTGGGCGGTCTTGACCAGCAGCTGGACTTCCTCGGCCTGCTCCACCTGGCCCTGCCAGCGGTAGGTGGAGACCGCGCCGGGGATCCGCGTCACGCAGGCGGCCAGGCGCGCCTCGACCAGGACGCGGGCGATGGCGTCGGCACTGCCGGCATCCGGGCAGGTGCACAGCAGCACGAAGACGGGGGCGGGACTCATGGCCTGCAGTATAGAGAACCCGGGTGGGAACCATGGCCAGGCGCGCAGGCCGCTTGTCGCGGCATGAAGGGCGTGGCCCCCAGCGTTGCAGGGCCGGATCCAGGCCGTCGATCCCCGGACCTACGGGCTTGCCGGCGATGTCCGGCGCCCAGCGAAAATTCTTCGCCCGGGGGCCTTGAAAGGCCCATGCCCAGCCCCATCTTCGGTTCGTCCCGATCCGTCGGGTTTTTTCGCGAGCGGTGCTGGCACTCGATGCTGCCGAGTGCTAACATCGCCGGCATTTTCCAGACCAATCAACAACTTACAGAGGTCTTTACATGAGCATCAAGCCGCTTCACGACCGTGTCGTTGTCAAGCCGATCGAAGCCGACGAAATCTCCGCCGGCGGCATCGTGATTCCGGACTCGGCCAAGGAAAAGTCCACCAAGGGCGAAGTCGTGGCCGTGGGCCCCGGCAAGGCGCTGGACAACGGCAACGTGCGCGCGCCGGCCGTCAAGGTGGGTGACAAGGTCATCTATGGCCAGTACGCCGGCAGCAGCTACAAGGCCGACGGCATCGAATACAAGGTGCTGCGCGAAGACGACATCCTCGCCATCGTCGGCTGAGCATCGTCGCCGCTTTCGAGCTTCCAGACCAAGAATCCACTACTGAGGTAACAATCAATGGCTGCCAAGGATATTCGTTTCGGTGAAGACGCCCGCGCGCGCATGGTGCGCGGCGTGAACGTGCTCGCCAATGCCGTCAAGGCCACCCTGGGCCCGAAGGGCCGCAACGTCGTGCTGGAGAAGAGCTTCGGCGCCCCGACGATCACCAAGGACGGCGTGTCCGTCGCCAAGGAGATCGAGCTGGCCGACAAGTTCGAGAACATGGGCGCGCAGATGGTCAAGGAAGTGGCTTCCAAGACCAACGACAACGCCGGCGACGGCACCACCACCGCCACCGTGCTGGCCCAGGCGCTGATCCGCGAGGGTGCCAAGGCCGTGGCCGCCGGCATGAACCCGATGGACCTCAAGCGCGGCATCGACAAGGCCGTCGTGGCCGCCGTCTCCGAGCTGAAGAAGATCTCCAAGCCCACCACCGACGACAAGGCGATCGCCCAGGTCGGCACCATCTCGGCCAACTCCGACGAGTCGATCGGCAACATCATCGCCGACGCGATGAAGAAGGTCGGCAAGGAAGGCGTGATCACCGTCGAGGAAGGCTCGGGCCTGGAGAACGAGCTGGACGTGGTCGAGGGCATGCAGTTCGACCGCGGCTACCTGTCGCCGTACTTCATCAACAACCAGCAG
>JAFADB010000032.1 GCA_023425225.1 Pseudomonadota bacterium | reverse complement strand
CGCCCAGGGCGTGGTAGCAGTCCGGCACCGAGCGCACCACCAGGCGGAAGCCGAACACGTCCATCACCTGGTCGAACGTCTTGTTCTCCTCGCGCATCTTGTTGTAGATGCTCCAGGGCGTCTTGATTCGGCTGACCAGCCGGTGCCCCAGCCCTTCCTTGGCCAGGCGCTGGGACAGCATCACCTCGACCTGCGCCATCGCCTCGCGGCGCACCACCGGCTGGCTGCGGATGTGCTTTTCGATGATGGCGTGGCGCCACGGATACAGCGCGCGGAAGCCGAGGTTCTGCAGCTCGGACTTCATCAGGCTCATGCCCAGCCGCTGGGCGATCGGCGCGTAGATCTCCAGCGTCTCGCGGGCGATGCGTTTTCGCGCCTCGTCGCTCTGCGCGCCGAGCGTGCGCATGTTGTGCAGGCGGTCGGCCAGCTTGATCATGATCACGCGCAGATCGCGCGACATCGCCAGCAGCATCTTGCGGAAGCTCTCGGCCGCCGCTTCCTGGCGGTCGCGGAACTTGAGCTTGTCCAGCTTGGTGACGCCGTCCACCAACTCGGCCACCGCCTCGCCGAACTCGGCGGCCAGTTCCTCGCGGGTGAGCGGGGTGTCCTCGATGGTGTCGTGCAGGATCGCGGCGATCAGCGCCTCCACGTCCAGCCCCTGCTCGGCGAGGATGCCGGCCACCGCCATCGGGTGGGTGATGTAGGGCTCGCCCGACTTGCGGGTCTGCCCGGCGTGGGCGGCGGCGCCGACCTCCCAGGCGCGCCGCAGCAGCGGCAGCTGCTCGGCGGGAAGATAGGATGCCGAACGCTCCAGTTCGAGGACGTAGTCGGGCACCGCCTCGCCGGGCGGCGAAACGGCGGCAACTACCTGGGCGGACGGGCCTGGGTTCATGACGGAAGACTATGTCAGCGGCGCGACGCCGGCAAACAACCGCCGTGGAGTGGCGGCCGGAAAACGCGACAGCCCGCATCGGCGGGCTGTCGGGGATAGGCGGACAACGACCGGGATCAGTCGTCGTTCTTGGACATGTCCTCGTCGGCGACCACCTCGGCGGCGGCCCACTCCAGCGCCTCGCGCTCGGCACGCTCGCGCTCGGCCTTGTCGACCTCGTCGATCAGCGCGTTGTCGATCTTGCGCGCGGCGATCTCGCGCAGCGCCAGCACCGTGGGCTTGTCGTCGGTCTCGCTGTTGTCCAGCGTGGCCTGGACGCCGTTGGCCAGCTGGCGGGCGCGACGGGCGGCCATCACCACCAGATCGAAACGGTTGTTAACGACTTCCAGGCAATCTTCTACGGTAATGCGGGCCATGCGGGCTCCCGGCGACCAGGCTGCGGCCGCTCGATCGGATGAGGGAAAGGGGTCCGATTGTACGGGCAAGGCCGCGGGCGGATCAAGCCCGTACGTGGACGTTCCCTTGTGAATCAGTCATTTGCCCCGTCGCCGGCATCGAGCAGCGTGTGGATGAGGGCGGCGTGGCGTACCTGCTGCACCGGCCGGCGCAGGCGGCTGGCGGTGAAGATGGCGCACATCTCGCCGACGGCGGTGTCGAAATCCTCGTTGACGATGACGTAGTCGAACTCGCCGTAGTGGGACATCTCCTCGCGCGCGGCCGCCAGCCGGCGCGCGATGACCTCCTCGCTGTCCTGGCCGCGCTTGCGCATGCGCTGCTCCAGCGCCTGCAGCGACGGCGGCAGGATGAACACGCTCACCGCCTCGGGCACCTTCTCGCGCACCTGGCGCGCGCCCTGCCAGTCGATCTCCAGCAGCACGTCGCGCCCGGAGGCCAGCTGCGGCTCCACCGACTGCCGCGCGGTGCCCTTCCAGTCGCCGTGCACGCGGGCGTACTCGAAGAAGTCGCCGGCATCGATCATGCGCTGGAACTCGTCGGCGGAGACGAAATGGTAGTGCCGTCCCTGCTGCTCGCCCGGGCGCGGTCCGCGCGAGGTGAACGAGATCGACAGGCAGATCTGCGGATCGCGCGCCAGCGTGGCGTTGACGAGGCTGCTTTTGCCGGCCCCAGAGGGGGCGGCGACGATGTAGAGGGTGCCACGCATGATGTCGGTCGATCTCTGGAATGACGGGTGCCGGCAGGCCCGAGGCGGAACGTCGGCGGGCGGCCATCGTAGCGCCGCCCCCGTCCTCGCCGCAGCGGGCCGGCGGCCTACTCGATGTTCTGCACCTGCTCGCGGATCTGGTCGATCAGCACCTTCAGCTCCACCGAGGCGTTGGAGGTGCGGCTGTCCACCGACTTGGAGCCCAGGGTGTTCGCCTCGCGGTTGAACTCCTGCAGCAGGAAGTCCAGGCGCCGGCCGACCGGCTCGCGCTGGCGCAGCACGCGGCGGATCTCGGTGATGTGGCTGCCCAGCCGGTCCAGCTCCTCGTCCACGTCCAGCTTCTGCAGCCACAGCACCAGCTCCTGCTCGGCGCGGCCGGGATCGACCGGATGCGGCAGGTCGGCCAGGCGCGCGGCGAGCTTGGCGCGCTGGCCCTCGCGGATGGCAGGGATCAGCTCGCGCACCGTTGCGGCGATGGCGGCGATGGCGTCCACGCGCTCGGAAATGGCGGCGGCGAGCTTGCCGCCCTCGCGCTCGCGCGCGGCGACGAACTGCTCCAGGACCTCGTCCAGCAGCGCCAGGGCCTCGGCCTGCAGCGCGGCGGCATCGACCTGCGCACCCTGCATCACGCCCGGCAGCTGCAGCAGGTCGGCGAACTGCACGCGCAGGTGCGGGAACTTCGCGTCCAGCCGCACGGCCAGTTCGCCCAGTTGCGCCAGCAGCGGCTCGTTCACCGCCAGCGAGGTCGCCACCTCGGGTGCACGCAAGCGCAGGGTCAGGTCGAGCTTGCCACGGCTGATGCGCGTGGCGACGCGCTCGCGCAGTTGCGGTTCGATCGCGCGCAGCTCCTCGGGCAGGCGTACCCCCACTTCCAGGAAGCGGTGGTTGACCGAACGCAGCTCGCAGCCGAGCGTGCCCCAGGGCGTGGTGCGCTCGCCACTGGCGAAGGCGGTCATGCTACGGATCATGCGGGTTCCACGGCGGGCGAAACCGGCAATGGTACCCTAGCCGCCCCGGAAGCCGGCCTTCGACCTGCCGCCCGGGCCTCATGCCCAGTGCAATCCACGGATCCAGAATGTCCTCCTTTTCCCGTCCCAGCGGCCGTACGGCCGATCAGTTGCGTCCCGTCACCATCGAACGCGCCTTCACCCGCCACGCCGAAGGCTCGGTGCTGGTGAGCTTCGGCGATACCCGGGTGCTGTGCACCGCCAGCGTCGACAACAAGGTGCCGGCGTTCCTGCGCGGCAAGGGCGAAGGCTGGGTGACCGCCGAGTACGGCATGCTGCCACGCTCCACCCACACCCGCTCCGACCGCGAGGCCGCACGCGGCAAGCAGGGCGGGCGCACGCTGGAGATCCAGCGCCTGATCGGCCGCGCGCTGCGCGCCTGCGTGGACCGCAAGGCGCTGGGCGAGCGCACCATCACCCTGGACTGCGACGTGCTGCAGGCCG
>JAFADB010000002.1 GCA_023425225.1 Pseudomonadota bacterium | reverse complement strand
CGGCGGGCCTGCGCTCGCGGCTGGACCGCGCCGGCGAACGCGGCGGTTGACCGCCCTCCTTGCGGAAGCCGCGCCGGCCGCGCTGTCGGCCCGGATCACTCGTTCCGGCAAGCATCGCCGCTGACGCCGTTCCCACGAGCCGGAGGGAAGCGACACCGCGCGCGCGCCGGCAGACCGCTTCGCTCGCTCCCGCCGGCACCGGCTCAGCGCTTGTCCGCCCGGCGCGCACGCTGCTCGCGGGCCAGGAAGCGCAACGTCGCCTGTTCCCACTGGCGCGCACCGCGCGCCTGCGTCGCCAGCGCCTGCAACCGGCCGGCACGCCAGCCCTCGAACACGCAGGGGTCGATGTAGGCCTTGCGGCATACCGCCGGCGTGTTGCCCAGCACCGCGGCCACCTCGCCGATCACCGCGTTCTGCGCCTGCGCCAGCGCCCGCTCGCTGGTCCGCTCGGGCAACGGCAGCCGCGCCAGCGCCTGCAGCGCCGCCAGCGTGCCGCCCCAGGTGCGGAAATCCTTGGCGGTGAACGCCTCGCCCATGGCCTGGCGCAGATAGTCATTGACCTGGCCCGAATCCACCGGCTGCAGCGCGCCGGCGTCGTCGCGGTATTGGAACAGCGCCTGCCCCGGCAGCTGCTGGCAGGCGCGCACCAGCTTCACCAGCCGCCGGTCGTCGAGCGCGATCTCCTGCTCCTGCCCGCTCTTGCCGCGGAACTTCAGCCGCGCGCGGCCGCCGCGCACGAATTCCAGGTGCCGGTTGCGCAATGTGGTCAGGCCGTAGGAACGGTTGCTGCGCGCGTATTCGCTGTTGCCCACGCGCACCAGCGTGTCGGCCATCAGCGCCACCACCAGCGCCAGCACCTTGGACCGCGGGAAGCCGGGCAACGCCATATCGCTGCGCAGGTGTCGCCGCAGCCGCGGCAGCGCCTTGCCGAAGGCGACCAGGCGCCCGAACTTGCCGTCGCCACGCACGCGCGCCCAATCGGGGTGGTAGCGGTACTGCTTGCGCCCGCGGGCATCGCGCCCGGTGGCCTGCAGGTGCCCGTGCGGGTCCAGGCAGATCCAGACCTGGGTGTAGGCCGGCGGAATCGCCAGCGCGCGGATGCGCGCCAGCGTGGCGGCATCGGCGACCTTGCCGCCATCGGGCAGCCGGTAGCCGAAGCCGCGCCCGGCACGCCGGCGCACGATGCCCGGCTCGCGATCGCTGACGTACACCAGTCCGGCCGCGCGGGCCACGGCCGGGGCGGCACCGGTGTCGGGATGGGGGGCGGATCGACGGGGACGGGGCATCGACGATTTCCGGCAGGGCGTCCGATTGTCGCCATCGCCACCGCTAGGCCGCGTCAACACGCAGGCGCACGGCATCGCCCCGTGCCATCGCCGCGGACGGGCCGTATGCTTGGACGCATCCGTTCCCGCCTGGAGCCACGATGATCCTGCTCGCATCCCCCCTGCGCATCGCCGTCATCACCGCCGCACTGGTCCTGCCGCTGGCCGCCTGCAACGCGCCGCAACCCGACGAACAGGAAGCCGCCAGCGCCCAGGCGCACGCTGCCGCCGAGCAGGCCGCTACGCCGGCACCGGAGGCGTCGCCGCAACCGCCGCCCGCCGGCAACTGCGAGGCCACCCAGGTGCAGGGACTGGTCGGGCAGACCGTCAGCGACGTACTGGCCGAACAGGCGCGCATCGACGCCGGCGCCAGCACCGTGCGCATCCTGCGCCCCAACCAGCCGGTGACGCTGGAGTTCGACGGCAACCGCCTGAACATCGAGGTGGACACCGACAGCGCGATCACCGGGCTGCGCTGCGGCTGAGCAAGCGGCATCGTGGCGGAAATCGCCGTATTTTCAGCATATTGGCGATGCGCCCGGGCGCGGTCTCGTTGCAGATGCAACGGCAGTTGCGGCACCGCATCATCTGTGCTTAAGTCGATCATCCGGTGACCTCAACAAGCGCTCCACGGACAGGGCGGGGACGGATGTCGCCGTTTTCCCGGATCGCTTCTTGAGGCAGACGATGGCCCCCCGCAACCGCCAAGGGCTCTACAACCCGCTGGATGAGCGCGATGCCTGTGGTTTCGGCATGATCGCGCAGCTCGACGACCAGCCCTCGCGGGCCCTGGTCGACACCGCCATCGCCGCGCTGTCGCGCATGACCCACCGCGGCGGCGTGGCCGCCGACGGCCTGACCGGCGACGGCTGCGGCCTGCTGATCCGCAAACCCGTTCCCTTCCTGCGCGCGCTGGCGGCCGACGCCGGCATCGCGATCGGCACGCGCTTCGCCGCCGGCGTGGTGTTCCTGCCGCGCGATGCCGATGCCGCCGCGCGCTGCCGCGCCGCGCTGGAGGAACAGCTGCTCCGTGCCGGCACCGCGCCGCGCGGCTGGCGCGTGGTGCCCACCGACGACAGCGTGTGCGGCGAGCTGGCCAAGGACACGCTGCCGCGCATCGAGCAGCTGTTCGTGGATGCCGGGCAGGAGCAGGGCGAAGAGGCGTTCACCCTGGCGCTGTTCCTGGCGCGCCGCCGCGCCGAGCAGGCGTTGCGCGGGGAAGACGATTTCTACGTCACCACGCTCTCGC
Organism: Pseudomonadota bacterium; assembly: GCA_023425225.1. GTDB lineage: Bacteria > Pseudomonadota > Gammaproteobacteria > Xanthomonadales > Xanthomonadaceae > MMGLT7. The sequence goes on along the minus strand of JAFADB010000002.1, from coordinate 1,669 downwards.
CCAACGGCATCGCCTACAAGGGCATGGTGCTGCCGGACAAGCTCTCCACCTTCTACCCGGACCTGCAGCGCAGCGACCTGGCCTCCAGCGCCATCGTGTTCCACCAGCGCTTCTCCACCAACACGCTGCCGCGCTGGCCGCTGGCGCATCCGTTCCGGCTGCTCGCCCACAATGGCGAGATCAACACCATCGAGGGCAACCGCCGCTGGGCGCAGGCGCGCAGCAAGGTGTGGAAGACCCCGCGCTTCGACATCGCCGAGTTCGACCCGGTGATCTCCATGCACGGCTCCGATTCGCAGAGCCTGGACAACATGCTGGAGCTGATGATCGCCGCCGGCATGGACCTGTTGCAGGCGCTGCGCATCCTGGTGCCGCCGGCCACCCAGGCGCTGGAGTTCAAGGATTCCGACCTGGCCGCGTTCTACGAGTTCTACGGCCTGAACACCGAGCCGTGGGACGGCCCGGCCGGCATCGTCGCCTGCGACGGCCGCTATGCCGCCTGCATGCTCGACCGCAACGGCCTGCGCCCGGCGCGCTGGATGCTCAGCTCCGACCGCCACTTCCTGGTGGCCTCCGAGGCCGGCGTGTGGGAGTTGCCGGCCGAGCGCGTGACCCGCAAGGGCAAGCTCGGCCCGGGCGAGATGATGGCCATCGACCTCAAGCGCGGCGACCTGCTCGACAGCGACGCGGTGGACCGCATCAACCGTGCCCGCGCCCCGTACAAGCAGTGGCTGCACCAGGGCCTGACGTTCCTGCAGACCGAGCTGATCGATCCCTCGCTGGCCGAGGAGCCGTTCGACGAGGCCACCCTGCGCACCTTCCACAAGCTCTACCAGCTCACCAGCGAGGAGCTGGAACAGGTGCTGCGGCCGCTGGCCGAGACCGAGCAGGAGGCCACCGGCTCGATGGGCGACGACACCCCCATCGCCGTGCTCAGCGCGCGCACCCGGCCGCTGTACGACTACTTCCGCCAGGCGTTCGCGCAGGTCACCAACCCGCCGATCGACCCGCTGCGCGAAGGCATCGCGATGTCGCTGTCCACCCAGCTCGGCAAGGAGACCAACATCTTCCATGCCGGCCCGGAGACGGTGAACCACATCCTGCTCAACTCGCCGGTGCTGTCCCAGCGCAAGCTGCGCCAGCTGCTGCAGATGGCCCCGTACGACGAGGCCAACGCGCTGATCGATCTGTCCTACGCGCCGGAGGAAGGCCTGAAGGCCGGCATCGAGCGCATCTGCGCGCAGGCCGAGCAGGCCGCGCGCGCCGGCAAGGTCATGCTGCTGCTGTCGGATCGCTACCCGGTGCCGGGACGGCCGATGGTGCACGCGCTGCTGGCCACCGGAGCGGTCCACCACCACCTGTCGCGGGCCGGGCTGCGCTGCGACGTCAACCTGATCGTCGAGACCGGCACCGCGCGCGATGCGCACCACATGGCCTGCCTGATCGGCTTCGGCGCCACCGCGGTGTACCCGTACCTGGCCTACCAGACCCTGTTCGACCTGGGCCGGCGCGGCATCCTCAAGCTCAAGAAGGGCGGCGAGTTCACCGAGATCGGCCGCAGCTACCGCAAGGGCCTGCTCAAGGGCCTGTCCAAGATCATCTCCAAGATGGGCATCTGCACCATCGCCAGCTACCGCGGCGCGCAGCTGTTCGAGATCCTCGGCCTGGA
>JAFADB010000020.1 GCA_023425225.1 Pseudomonadota bacterium | reverse complement strand
CAGGCCCAGATGCCCTGCCGACCCATCGCATGGCTGACGACGAAGCCGGCCAGCATGAGCAGCAGCAGGGCCAGCGCGATGAGTTTCATGCGGCGCAGTTGCGCGCGGCGTGGATCGTGGTTCACGTAGACCCGCAGGCGATGACGATGGTGCTCAGGGTGCCATAGCCGCCGTCGACGCAGGATCGCGATGCATGGGGTGTTCGCAGTCCGGAGGCACGCATCCCACCGCCGCCATGCGAGGGCCGCATCCGCCGCCAATCCGGGCGGTGGATGAATTCCCCTGCGCAATCAATGGATTGATGCTTTCTTTCGCAACAGTTTCACTGGCGTTGCAAATGTGCGTCGCCGGGGTCGATCTGCCAGAATCGGGCGGTTTCCGCCTGTAATCGCCCTGATGACCGCCACTGTTGCAACTCCCGGCGTCGCCGCCAATTCGCCTGCCCGCGTGCTGGCGGCGAGCCTGATCGGCACCACGATCGAGTTCTTCGACTTCTACATCTACGCCACCGCCGCGGTGCTGGTGTTCCCGCACCTGTTCTTCCCGGCCAGCGACAGCGGCGCGGCGACGCTGCAGTCGCTGGCGACGTTCGCGGTGGCCTTCATCGCCCGCCCGTTCGGCTCGGCGCTGTTCGGCCACTTCGGCGACCGCATCGGCCGCAAGGCCACGCTGGTGGCGGCGCTGCTGACGATGGGCATCTCCACCGTGGTGATCGGCCTGCTGCCGACCTACGCGCAGATCGGCGTGCTGGCGCCGGCGCTGCTGGCGCTGTGCCGCTTCGGCCAGGGCCTGGGGCTGGGCGGCGAATGGGGCGGGGCGGTGCTGCTGGCCACCGAGAACGCGCCTCCGGGCAAGCGCGCCTGGTACGGCATGTTCCCGCAACTGGGCGCGCCGCTGGGGTTCATGCTCTCGGCCGGCACCTTCCTGATCCTGGGCGAGGTGCTCAGCGATGCCGAGTTCCTGCAGTGGGGCTGGCGCATCCCGTTCCTGGCCAGCGCGCTGCTGGTGGTGACCGGGTTGTGGGTGCGGATGAAGATCACCGAGACCCCGGATTTCCAGAAGGCGCTGGACCGCAACGCGCGCGTGCGCCTGCCGATGTGGTCGGTGCTGTCGCAGCACGCCGGCGCGGTGGTGCTGGGCACGCTGGGGGCGTTCGCCACCTTCGTGCTGTTCTACCTGATGACTGTGTTCGCGCTCGGCTACGGCACCGCCACGCTGGGCTACGACAAGGAGCACTTCCTGCTGCTGCAGATGATCGGCATCCTGTTCTTCGCCGCCGGCATCCCGATCTCGGCGCTGTACGGCGACCGCCGCGACGTGCGTGCGGCGATGATCGTGGCCAGCGTGGCGATCTTCCTGTTCGGGCTGGTGTTCTCGCATCTGTTCCAGGCCGGCCATCCGTGGATGGTGATGCTCTTCCTGACGCTTGGCTTCTTCGCCATGGGCCTGACCTACGGGCCCTGCGGCACGCTGCTGGCGCAGATGTACCCGGTGGAGGTGCGCTACACCGGCGCCTCGCTGTCGTTCAACCTGGCCAGCATCCTGGGCGCGGCGCCGGCGCCGTACGTGGCCACCAAGCTGGCTTCCGAGTACGGGCTGCAGGCGGTGGGTTATTACCTGGGCGCGGCGGCGGTGCTGACCGTGGTCGCGCTGCTGGTATCGCGCAACGTGCGCCGCTGAGGCGGCGCCGGGCGCGCCGCGGTCGCCGGCTCAGCCGGTGGCGACCACGCGGTTGCGGCCGCCGGCCTTGGCCAGGTACAGGCGGCGGTCGGCCTCGCTGATCAGCCGGTGCAGCGAATTCTCGGACGTGTCGCAACTGCGGCACACGCCGATGCTGACCGTCAGCGACAGCGAGGCCTGGCGGATGGGAATCGGCAGCCGGCTGATGCCCTCGCGCAGCGACTCGAAATAGGCCTCGGCCGCGGCCACGTCCAGGCCCGGCACCAGCAGGCAGAATTCCTCGCCGCCGAAGCGGGCCACCAGGTCCTGCGGCCGCGCATGGCCGGACACCGAGGCGGCCACCGCGCACAGCGCCAGGTCGCCGGCCTCGTGGCCCCAGGTGTCGTTGATGTGCTTGAAGTGGTCGATGTCGAGCATGGCCGCGGCCACCGGCTGGTCGTTGGACAGCCACTGCGGCAGCAACTGCTCGCTGTTCTCGAGGAAATGGCGGCGGTTGGGCAGGCCGGTGAGGAAGTCGCGCGTGGCCAGGTCCTGCAGCGTGCCGATCAGCTCCAGCTGGTCCACGTTCTGCGAGATGCGGCAGAAGAACTCCTCGCGCGAGTAGGGCTTGCGCAGGAAGTCGTTGGCGCCGTTCTTGAGGAACCGCGGGATCAGCGACGGGTCCGAATTGCCGGAAAGGCCGACCACGGCGACCTGGTCGCGCGGGCGCAAGGCACGCAGCCGGCGGGTGAACTCCACGCCCTCCATGCCCGGCATTTCCTGGTCCACCACCGCCAGGCGGATGGTGTCGTCGTTCTGCGCGGCCAGCAGCCCGGCGGCGCCGTCGGCGGCCTCCACCACGCGGTAGCCGTACATCGACAGCAGGGCGCCGGCATGGGCGCGCGCGGCGCGCGAATCGTCCACCACCAGCGCCGAGATGTGGCGGTTGCGTTCCAGCCGCCGTACCAGCCAGACCAGGTAGTCGATCGCGCCGGGCGCGTTCTTGAGCACGTAGTCGATGACCTGCTGCGACAGCGCGCGCTTGCGCAGGTCCTCGTCGTAGACGCCGCTGACCACCACCGTGGGCAGGCCGCGCGCGGCGAAGAAGTCCAGCACCGCGTCGCGGTCGCCATCGGCCAGCACCAGCCCGGTCAGGACCAGGAACCAGTCGTCGAACTGGTCGAGCAGGCGACCGGCCTCGGCCAGCGACGAGGCCACGGTCACCGGCAGCTCCACGCGCGACTGGATCTCGTGCCGGAGCATCGAGGTGAACGCACGCGAGTTCTCCACCAGCAGCACGCGCTGCGGCAGCGGGGAAAGCGTGGGACGTGGCAGCGGCGCTGCGGGCGTGGACATGGGGTTGCGCGGCGCGCGTTTGGAAGGGGCCGGGACCGGTATCGGCCTGCGCGTCTTGGACTTTAGCGTCGCGTGCGGCTGTCGCCGGGCTTGCGCGGAGCCGGGTGTTCGCGCCGGGCACGGCGGGCGCGCGTCCGCTGCCGGCCGGGGCGATGCATCGGTTCCATGGCGAAGGGTATGCACACGTCCAGCATGTGTTGGAAAGCTGAAGGGCGGAACGCGGAAGGTTGAATTCGCCTTCGGGCGGGATTAGCGTGCAACGCAGCAAAGAGCACGCATGATGACCCTTCCCCCGCTGGTCGGCCTGCCGACCGACCACATCACCCACGAGCACCACGCCTGCCTGAGCGCCGGCGAGGAGTACGTGCGCGCGGCGGTGGAGGCGGCCGGCGTCACTCCGGTGCTGCTGCCGGTCATGCAGCCGCCGGTGCCGGTGCGCGACTGGCTGTGCCGGCTCGATGGCCTGCTGCTGACCGGCGCGGAGAGCAACATCGAGCCGTATCGCTACAGCGACGAACAGAGTTGGGAAGGCAATCCGCACGACCCGGCGCGCGATGCAAGCACGCTGGGCCTGATCCCCGAGGCGCTGGCCATGGGCGTGCCGGTGCTGGCCATCTGCCGCGGCTTCCAGGAAGTCAACGTCGCCCTGGGCGGCACCCTGCACCAGAAGGTGCACGAAGTGGCCGGGATGATGGACCACCGCGAGGACCCGCGGGCGCCGCTGGCGGTGCAGTACGCGCCGGTCCACCGGGTTGACCTGGTGGCCGACGGCAGGCTCGCCGCACTGGCCGGAGCCGCGCAGGTCCAGGTCAATTCCCTGCATGGCCAGGGCGTCAAGGCGCTTGCGCCCGGGCTGGCGGTCGAGGCACGGGCCCCCGACGGCCTGATCGAGGCCTTCGGCCATGCCGGCCCCGGCTTCCTGCTGGCCGTGCAATGGCACCCCGAATGGGGTGCGCTGCATGGTGATCCCTTCAACCGCGGCATCTTCCAGGCCTTCGGCCAGGCGTGCCGTCTCTATGCCTCCAACCGACACAAACGCTGAGTCCACCATGTCTTCCGCCAAGCGCACCGACGAACCGTCTCCCCGCCAGGATGAAAATGCGCTCAAGCGCTGGCTCAAGGACCGCAACATCACCGAGGTCGAATGCCTGGTGCCCGACATGAGCGGGCACGCGCGCGGCAAGATCATCCCGGCCGACAAGTTCTCCCACGACTACGGCACCCGCCTGCCGGAAGGCATCTTCGCCACCACCGTCACCGGCGAGTTCCCGGACGACTACGACGACCTGACCTCGCCGGCCGACGCCGACATGCGCCTGCGCCCGGACCCGGCCAGCGTGCGCATGGTGCCGTGGGCCACCGACCCGACCGCGCAGGTGATCCACGACTGCTACCGCCGCGACGGCACCCCGCACGAGCTGGCGCCGCGCAACGTGCTGCGGCGCGTGCTCGACGCCTTCGCCGCCGAGGGCCTGAAGCCGGTGGTGGCGCCGGAGGTGGAATTCTTCCTGGTCCAGCGCAACACCGATCCCGACCTGCCGCTGCTGCCGCCGGCCGGGCGCTCGGGGCGCCCGGAGACCGCACGCCAGTCCTACTCGATCGACGCGGTCAACGAGTTCGACCCGGTGCTGGACCTGATGTACGACTACTGCGATGCGATGGGCCTGGACGTGGACACGCTGATCCACGAGTCCGGCGCGGCGCAGCTGGAGGTCAACTTCCTGCACGGCGACGCGATGGCGCTGGCCGACCAGGTGTTCCTGTTCAAGCGCGCGATGCGCG
>JAFADB010000016.1 GCA_023425225.1 Pseudomonadota bacterium | reverse complement strand
GCGCGCGGCTGTCCGGCGCGGCGTCGGGCGCCAGGTAGCCGGTCACGCGATGGCCCGGCGGCTCGGGCAGCGGCGGCCGCGTCGGCGCGCAGCCGGCCAGCAGCAAGGTGGTGGACAGCGCCCAGGACAGGCGGCGCAGCGATGAAAGGTGCAGCAGGGACATCGTGGACTCTCGTGGAACGCCGGATGGGGCACACCGCGGCTCGAAGGGTGGGCAGGGCGCGGGCGTCAGTCGCCGTCACCGGTGTCGCGGGTACTCCATTCGTAGCCCTCGCCGTTGCGGCGCACGCGGATCGGGCCGTCGAACACCGCCGACAGCGTCGCGTCGGTCAGCTGCGCCTGGCGCGTACCGTCGGAGAAGATGCGGCCGTCGCGCATCAGGATCACCCGTCCGATCTCGGGCACGATCTCCTCGATGTGGTGGGTCACCAGCACCAGGGTGATGCCCTGCTGCGCCAGCCGGCGCATGGTCGCCACCAGGTGCTGGCGCGAGACGATGTCCAGCCCGGTGGACGGCTCGTCCAGCAGCAGCGCCTGCGGCCGGTTGACCAGCGCGCGGGCGATCAGCACGCGCCGCGTCTCGCCGGCCGACAGCTCGGCGTAGGCGCGTCCGCGCAGGTGGCCGGCGCCGGCCAGGGCCAGCGCCTGTTCGGCGCGTTCGCGCATCTGCGCGGTCACCTCGCGGTGCGGCGGCACCACGTAGCTGGCGAAGAAGCCGGAGATCACCGCGCTGTCCACGTCCAGCCCGCCCATGCTCGACAGGTTGACGCTCAGGTCGCCGGTGACGATGCCCAGCTGCGAGCGCAGCCGGTCCACCTGCCAGCGGCTCTGCCCCATCACCTTGACCGGCGGGCCGTCCTCGCGCGCCAGCGGGTACAGCTCGCGGGTGATCAGCTTGATGAAGCTGGACTTGCCGCAGCCGTTGGGCCCGAGGATGGCGGTGTGCTGGCCCAGGTCGATGCGCAGGCTGAGCTCGTGCAGCACGCGGACCTGGCCGCGGATCACGCTGGCACGGTCGAGTTCGATCAGCGGGGTGGGGGAAACGGCGGAAGCGGGCGCGACGGCAGCGGGCAGGGGCATGGAGTGGGCCGGACGACGGGAAGTGGAACCGCCTGAACACCATACGGCGGCGGTGGGTGAAGTTTGCCCCCGCAGCCCTCATCATGTCTTCCCTTGCATTCACGCCCTGCCGCCGGAGCCGCCGTCATGTCCGATTCGATCCTCGACTTCCTCGGCGCAGGCCTGGCCGGGCTGGGCTGGTGGGGCATGCTGGCGGTGCTGCTGGTGTTCACCCAGATCACCATCTTCGCCGTGACCCTGTACCTGCACCGCAGCCAGACCCACCGCGGCGTGGACTTCCATCCGGCGGTGGCGCACTTCTTCCGCTTCTGGGTGTGGCTGACCACCTCGATGATCACCAAGGAGTGGGTGGCGATCCACCGCAAGCACCACGCCAAGGTGGAGACCGAGGAAGACCCGCACAGCCCGCAGGTCAAGGGCATCCGCAACGTGTTCTGGCGCGGCGTGGAGCTGTACCGCGAGGCGCGCGCGCAGCGTGCCGACATCGAGCAGTACGGCCGCGGCGCGCCGGAGGACTGGATCGAGCGCCATCTGTACACCCCGCACGCCAACCTCGGCCCGGTGACGCTGCTGGCGATCAACTTCGTGCTGTTCGGCCTGCCCGGCATCGCGCTGTGGGCGATCCAGATGGCGTGGATCCCGTTCTGGGCCGCCGGCGTGGTCAACGGCCTGGGCCACTGGTGGGGCTACCGCAACTTCGAGTCGGCCGACACATCCACCAACCTGACGCCGTGGGCGGTGTGGATCGGCGGCGAGGAGCTGCACAACAACCACCACGCCTTCCCCAGCTCGGCGCGCTTCTCGATGCGGCGCTGGGAGTTCGACATCGGCTGGGTGGCGATCCGCGGCCTGCAGGCGCTGGGCCTGGCCAAGGTGCTGCGGGTGGCGCCGACGCTGGACATCCGTCCCAACATCGCCGTGCCCGACGCCGACACCCTCAAGGCGCTGCTGTCGCACCGCTTCCAGGCCATGACCGACTACCAGCGCAACGTCATCAAGCCGGCACTGCGCGAAGAGGCGGCCGCCGCCGGCGCCCGGCTGCGCCAGCTGCTGCCGCGGCGCATGCGCCGCGGCCTGGTCGACGACGGCCGCTGGCTCAAGCCCGAGGCGCGCGAGCAGCTGCAGGCCTGGGTGTCGCAACGCCCGCGCATCCGCACCCTGGTCGAGCACCGCGCGCGCCTGTCGGCGCTGCTGGAAGCGCGTACGCACGATGCCGGCGAGCGCCTGAAGCAGCTGCAGGCCTGGTGCCACGAGGCCGAGGCCAGCGGCATCGCCGCGCTGCAGGCCTATGCCGCGCGCCTGAAGGGCTACGCGCTGGCGCATTGATGCCGGCGCCGCCGCCCGCCGCCGCGGACAGGTCCGGACGCCGCCTCGCGCGGCGTCTGTGCGTGGGCATGGCGATGGCCGCGCTGTCGGCCGCCGCCGGGGCCCAGGTGACCAGCAGCAGCGAGTACCTGCAGCGCATGGACCGCGATGGCGACGGCCGCGTCAGCCTGGACGAATACCTGGCCTGGATGAGCTACAGCTTCGACCAGCGCGACCGCAACGGCGACGGCGTGCTCGACGGCGACGAACTGCCCGGCGGCCGCGGCAAGCCGGTCACCCGCGCGCAGCATCGCGCCACCCTGGTCGAGCGCTTCCACCGCCAGGACGCCGACGGCGACGGCTACCTCAGCGCCCGCGAGTTGCTGGCGCCGCCGCGCTGAGGTCTCCCCACTCCCTTCTCCCGCTTGCGGGACCACGGCCCCACGTTCGGGGGAAGGTGGCGCGCAGCGCAGGATGAGGGCGCGTTTGCGGTGGCGTTCCCATGCTCCGCACAGTCCTCCATCCGCCATTACGCGCCGCTCCTGCGGCACGCCCTTCGGGCCGGCTTCGCCG
>JAFADB010000315.1 GCA_023425225.1 Pseudomonadota bacterium | reverse complement strand
GGTGACGTGCGGGATCATCGCCCAGTTGCGGGCGAGGTTGGCGCCGGAGATCTTCTTGATCCGCGACAGCGGCTTGACCTCGACCTCGCCGAACTTGGCGAAGTCCACCTTCGGCCACGGCAGCAGGCTCAGGCCGCCGCCGGCTGCGGCCGATGCCCCGGTGCCGGCGACGCCGCCGGACAGCGCGGCCTTGACGAACTTCTGCACGTCCTCGCGGGTGATGCGCCCGCCCTTCTCGCTGCCGTTCACCTGCGCCAGGTCCACGCCCAGCTCGCGTGCGAACACGCGCACCGCCGGGCTGGCATAGGGCACCTTGGACGGCAGCACGCTGTCGGCGTCGAACTTGACCGGCGGGGTGGCCGGCGTGCCGGCCGAGGCCTGCGGCGCGCGCAGCGACTCGACCTGCTCGATCTCGCGCTGGGCCAGGCGGTCCGGCTGCAGGGACCCTTCGGCATTGGGCTCGACCTGCGCGCCGGTTTCCGAGGCGGGCGTTTCCCTGGGCTTGGCCTCGGCGGCAGGCTTCTCCGCCGGTGCCGGCGAGGCGCCGTCGTCGGCCACTTCGATCAACGCCACCACCGAACCCTCGGACAGGGTGTCGCCGAGCTTGACCTTGAGTTCCTTGACCACGCCGGCGTAGGCGGACGGCACTTCCAGCGTGGCCTTGTCCGACTCCAGCGTCACCAGGCCCTGGTCCTTGGTCACCGTGTCGCCGACCGCAACCAGCACCTCGATCACCGGGACGTCGCTGTAGTCACCGATATCGGGGACACGTGCTTCCTTGATTTCGGCCATGCGGGGACTCCGGCTACAGATGGGAAACGCCTATTGTGGCGGCGCGCGACGCAGGCGCCAACCGTTGCAGGCGAAATTCCGCGCGCCAGCCTCCGGTTCATGTCCGCGCGCGCCACTTCGCCGCATCAGTACGCATGCGCATGGAGGCGGCGCGGCCGGCCCTGCCCTGTCATGGCGGCGCCAGGTGCGGTTGCAGCCTCCGCCATGCCTGGAACAGGCGCTCCAGTGAAAAGGCGGCGTTGGCCGGGCTGGTGGACGGCAACGCCAGCAGCTCGAAGCGCGCCGGTTCCGGCAGCTGCGGCAGCACCTCGCGGCGGAATGCCTGGGCGGCGGTGGCGCCGTTGCAGGCCACCAGCACCAGCTGCGGCAGCACGGCGATGCGCTCGGCCAGCGGATTGACCGTCGCGCTGCCGGGCACGATCGCGCTGTCCAGGCTGCCCGGACGCACGCATTCGTCGATGACGTCCCACAGGCCGGCGCCGGCCTCCAGCATGGCGGCGACGCGGGCGGGATACGGCAGGTCCGTATCGAACCCGCACAGCCGCGCCATCAGCGGCCAGAAGCGGTTGCGCGGATGCGCGTAGTAGCGGCCCGCCTGCAGCGAGGCCACGCCGGGCATCGAGCCCAGCACCAGGACGCGGCAGTCGCCGCGGATGTGCGCTGGCAGGCCTTTGATCACGCTGTTTTCCATCACGCTGCGGGCAACTCGATAAACGCCGTGGAAGATTAAAACAGCGTGGCCGCAACGGCTTGCGGCCGCTGGCTGAACAACGCGCGCCGCGTGGCGGAAAAGGTCGGCAAGGATTCATCTTGCCGCGCCTAGCGTGTGCCGCGCCCACTCCCTAGGGCCTAGAACGCATAACTGAGGAGAACCCCCATGAGGTCCTTTAAGATCCTGAGCCTGGCTGCCTTTTCCGCGTTTGCCTTCGCCCCCGCCGCATTTGCCCAGGAGGCCGCGCAGCAGGACATCTACGGCAACCCGGTCGGCAACGATACCGCCTCGGGCAAGCACTGGGCCGTGGTCGGCGGCGTGACGCTGCTGCAGCCCAAGGACGATGCCGCCGCCGGCATCCGCAAGGTCGATGGCGGTCCGGCGCCGACGCTGAGCGCCAGCTACTACTTCAACGACAACTTTGCCGTCGAACTGTGGGGCGCGGCCGACAAGTTCGACCATCGCGTGCGCGGCGAGGCGGGCAAGATCGGCACGGTCGGGCAGCAGCCGATCGCGTTGAGCGCGCAGTATCACTTCGGCCAGGCCGACAACACCTTCCGCCCGTTCGTCGGCGCCGGCTACTACGAGTCGAACTTCAGCAACGAGAAGATCGACGGCGTCTCGGCCAGTGGCGAGCACGTGGGCCTGGACAACGCCAAGGGCGCCATCGGCACCATCGGCGTGGACATGAACATCAACTCCACCTGGTTCGCCCGCGCCGACGCGCGCTACCTGCACGCACGCCCGGAGCTGCGCGTGGGCGGCGCCGGTACTGGCGAGGATCTGAAGCTGGATCCGTGGACCGTGGGCGTGGGCATCGGTGCGCGCTTCTGATCGACGACGCGCCTCTGGTCGACGACGGTTGTCGCGTCATGGAAAACGGGCCTTTCGGCCCGTTTTCTCTTCTTGCCCGTGGCTGCTTGGGCGTAGAGCCGAGCTTGCTCGGCTGAAGCGTTCCCGGCAGGGCCCCCGGCCGAGCAGGCTCGGCCCTGCGACAAAGCCGGATCAGAATGCCGGCAGCACCGCGCCCTGGTACTTCTGCTCGATGAAGGCCTTCACTTCCGGACTGGTCAGCGCCTTGGCCAGCTTCTGCACGCGCGGGTCGTCCTTGTTGTCGCTGCGCGCCACCAGGAAGTTCACGTACGGCGAATCGCTGCTCTCGATCGCCAGCGCGTCCTGGGTCGGCTTGAGCCCGGCATCGAGCGCGTAGTTGGTGTTGATCAGCGCCAGGTCCACCTGGCCGAGCACGCGCGGCAGCATCGCCGAATCCAGCTCGCGGAACTTCAGGCCCTTGGGGTTGGCGACGATGTCGCGCTGGGTGGACAGCGCGTTGGACGGATCCTTGAGCTTGATGACGCCGGCCTTGTCCAGCAGGATCAGCGCGCGGCTGTTGTTGCTGGGATCGTTGGGAATCACCACGTCCGCGCCCTGCGGCAGCTCGTCCAGCGACTTGTAGCGGCGCGAATAGGCGCCGAACGGCTCGATGTGCACGCCGACCACGGTGACCAGGTCGGTCTTGCGGTCGCGGTTGTAGGCATCCAGGTATGGCTCGGTCTGGAAGTAGTTGACGTCGATCTGCTTCTGCGCGACCTGGTCGTTGGGCTGCACGTAGTCGTTGAACACGCGCACGTCCAGCTGCACGCCCTCCTTGGCCAGGATCGGCTTGACCACTTCGAGGATCTCCGCGTGCGGCACCGCGGTGGCGGCCACGCTGAGGCGGTCGGTCGAATCCTGGCTGCCGCCACAGGCGGACAGGCCCAGCGCGGCGACGGCAAGGACGAAGGTGCAGGCAAGTTTGTTCATGGGGAAATCGATCCTGTGTCTTGAAATGCAATCGGGGCCGGCGGCATCGTCGGCCCGGTCTCTTGTTCAGCGCCGGCTGTAGTGCAGCACCAGCCGGTCGCCCAGCATCTGCAGCAGCTGCACCAGCACCAGCAGCAACACCACCGTCACCAGCGCCACGTCCGAGTGCGAGCGCAGGTAGCCCTCGCGGTAGGCGACGTCGCCCAAGCCGCCGGAGCCGATCGCGCCGCCCATCGCGGTGAAGCCGATCAGCGCGATCGTGGTCACCGTGGCGCCGGCGATCAGGCCCGGCAGCGCCTCCGGCAGCAGCACCCGCGACACCAGCTGCCAGGTGGTCGCGCCCATCGCCTGGGACGCCTCGACCACGCCGCGGTCGACCTCGCGCAGCGCGGTCTCCACCAGCCGCGCGTAGAACGGCGCCGCGCCCACCACCAGCGGCAGGATCGCCCCGCGCACGCCCAGCGAGGTGCCCATCACCCACAGCGTCAGCGGGATCATGGCGATCATCAGGATGATGAAGGGGATCGAGCGCAGCAGGTTGACCACCAG